>CANQVQ010000064.1 GCA_947627335.1 uncultured Clostridia bacterium
CATCCATTGGCTCTCCGCCTCCGAATCGGTCGAAACCGACGTCTACCTGTTCGACCACCTCTACACGCTGGAAAACACCGGCGACCTACCGGAGGGCATGACGCTCAACGACTGCCTCAATCCGCAGTCGCAGACCGTTCTGAAGGGCTGCCGCGTCGAACGTTCGCTCGCGGAGGCGGTCCCGGGCGAGCAGTACCAGTTCGTCCGCACCGGCTACTTTACCAAGGATCCCAAGCGGGACGCGTTCCTGCAAATCGTCGAACTGAAGGATAAAAAACCGTTTTAACGTTGCAAAACGGCGAAAGGAGGGTCGTCCGTGGGAAAACTGATAACCTTTGTCGTCCCCAGCTATAATTCGGAGGGGTACCTGCACAAATGCGTCGAAAGTCTGCTCCCGGCGAAGGCATTCTGCGAGATCATCATCGTCGACGACGGCTCGACCGACCGAACCGGGGAGATCGCGGACGGCTACGCGGCTTCCGCGCCCGACTGCGTGCGGGTCATCCACCAGCCGAACGGCGGACACGGGTCCGGCATCAACAACGGGCTGTCCGCCGCGCAGGGGACCTACTTCAAGGTCGTGGATTCGGACGATTGGGTCGATGGCGACGCGCTGAAGCGGGTGGTCGAAACGCTCGGACGGCTCGAAGCGCAGGGCGGCGTGGACCTGATGGTCTGCAACTACGTCTATGAACATATAGACACCGGGAAGCAGCAGAGGATCCGTTTCGGCAACGCGCTCCCGGAGGGACGCGTGCTGACGTGGGCGGACACGCGGCATTTCCGCGTTTCGCAGCAGCTCTCCCTGCATTCCTGCATCTATCGGACGGAGACCGTGCGGGAGAGCGGACTGAAGCTGCCGGAGCACGTCTTTTACGAGGACAACCTGTTCGTCTATGTGCCTCTCGCGAGCGTGAAAAAACTCTACTACCTCGACGCGGACCTCTACCGCTACGCCATCGGGCGGGTCGGGCAGTCGATGGAGAAGGAGTCGCTCAAGCGGCACAGCGGCGACCAGCGATTGGTCACGACGCTGGCGTTTGCCGCTCACGACGTGCCCGCCATTCGCCGGGAAAATCCCGAACTCGGTCGGTATATGCACCATTCCCTGAGCTTCCTGATGATCATCGCGGTGCTGTTTACCCGCATCCAAAATACCCGGGAATCCGACCGACAGGTGACGGAATTCTGGCGGGAACTGTGCCGGATCGACCCGAAGCGGGGGAAGCGGATGAAGTATTTCAGCCGTTCGGGGCGGTTCCTGCTCTCCCTGCCCGGCTACCCGGGACGGTTGTTCAGCCGGGTGATCTATTCGCTCTCGCACAAGGTAGTGCGCTTCAATTAGTGGGTAAAAAGACAAGAAAAAGGAGACCCCTTTCATAGGGTCTCCTTTTCGGTTTACGATGGATCTTCGCTTACTCGACCGTGACCGTGACGGTGGTTTCCTCGGACCACAGCAGGTAATCGCTGTAGCGGAAGGTGAAGCTGTCGGTGCCGGTAAACCCTTCGTTCGGGACGTACCAGTATCCGCCGTCCGGGTCGAGCGTGACCGAGCCGTTCTCCGCGGAGAGCGTCAGCTCCGCCATGTTGATGCCTTCGACGTCCGCGAGCAGTTCGCCGTGCAGCGTTTCGCCCGCTTTGCAGGTTTCGGAGACGTCCGGGAGTTTTTCCGGCGGTGCGAGCGTGCCTTTGATGAACCCGTAGGTCGCGTCGTACAGGCTCCGCCCCATTTCCGTCCCGGAATAGCAGGCGTCGTAGATCACCGTCACGCTTTGGTAGAAGGCGTGAATGGATTCCGTCATGTAGCCGGCTTCCGCGCCGTACCCGAGGTAGCGCATATACCGGCGGTAGTACGGAAGCTGGGAAACCGCCTGGTCGTTGACCTCCAGCTCGATGCCCATGCCGAGGTTGCGAATGAGTGCCGCGGCGGTATACAACTGCGACGTCGGACGGCTGAGGTTAAAGACGTAGTTCGGCTGCATATAGGCGGCGGCGAAGCCGTAACTGCTCCAGGTGGAGTAGCCCTTCGCGACGTAGTAGGGGATCCAGAAGATCTGGGTGCCCTTTTCCTTCGCGGCCTTCGCGACGGCGGGGAGCGTCTGGGTGTCGTTCGCTTCGTACGCGACCGCCTCGGCGAACCAGTAGAACCCATTGAGGGAGAGGTTTTCAAAGCCCGCTTCGGCGAACCGATCGATGTACATCTGCATATAGACGCTGATCGCCTTGACGCGGTCCTCCAGCTTCGAGAAATCCTCGCTCACGCCGTCCCCGTCGATGTCGCCGAAGTCGGTCGCCGTGACGTGCGGGTACATGATGGTCGGATAGACCTTGAACTTGTAATCCGACGGCAGGGAGAGGGCTTCCTTGACCTTCGCGGCCGCCTTGTTGAGGGCGTCGAAGTGCTGCCCTTCCTTGAAGTTCTCGTCGAGCTGGTACTGCCAGTCGACCAGTTTGGTCGGGCTCTTGAGCGCCTGCTCGCCCTCGTGCGCAAGTCCGCCGCTCGGCAGTTTGCCGCCCGGAGAGGGGAGGAACAGGAATCCGTCGAACAGGGTGTCCTTGATGTTTCCGTCCGCGTCGAGGTAGGCGACGTAGGGCAGGAAGAAGTCCTCGTTGAGGTCCTCCGTGCCGTAGTAGATCAGCGCCATATCGGTCACGCCGCCGAGGATGTCGTCGCTCGGCGCCATGTAGCGGTTGCTTTCGGACGGCGTCAGCCCGGAATCGCTCAGCTTCTTGGTTTCGCCCGTGATCGCTTGAGAACCGTAGATCTCGATCTCGTCCGCATAGGAATGGGGGTTGTTGGAGAAGGAGACGCAGGCAAATCGGGCCTCAAACGGCGTTTCCAGCGTCAGTTCCGTCGAAATGGATTCGGTATCGGACTGCGGCGAGCAGACGGCGATGCCGACCGAGTACCAGCTCAACCCGTCCTCGGAGAGGTAGAAGTTGGTGGTCGACGGGGCGACGATGGCGTACGGACGGTACTGCAGGTAATTGATCTTGAAGCCGGTGATCGAGCTGTTCGCACCGAGGTCGAAATAGATGCTCCGGCTGCCGCCGTTCCGGGTGCGGTTCCAACAGCCGTTGTTGAAGGTCAGGTCGGGGGAATACTGCCCGTCGGTCAGCACGCCCGCGTCGGCGAGGGTGTTGTGATCGATCTCCTCCGCATAGGAGAGCTGCGTGCCGGAGACGATCTGGTAGGGAAGTCCCAGCGCAAGGTTCGTGACAGCGGAGGACGGATTGGGCCAGTAGGTCGGCTCCGTGACCTCCGGAAGCTCCAGTGGGGGGTAGAGGTATTGGGTCTTATCCTCGCCGTGGTAGGACGCGTCCGCCTCCTCGATAAGGAAGCACGCCGTGTCGGTCTCCGCAAGCACGAACCGCACCGCTTTCGCCGTGAATCCTTTGCGGAAATGCAGGGAGAAGGTGAAGTTGGTCACTTCCAGGTCGTTCGGGGCGTATACGCGACCGATGCGGTCGTAGCTGTCCCCGTCCGCGGAAATGTAGAAATCGACGTAGTACGGGAGCATATAGCGCAGGTTCGCCTGCTGGAACATGGAAAGCGAGAAGTCCGAAAGCCCTTCGACGGCGTCGCCGAGCGGAATATCGACGGTCAGTTCCTCGCCGCCGTCATATCCGACGAACGCACCGCTTTCGTAGGTCGCGCCGGCTTCCGCCCCGTCGGTCAGCAGATTGCCGCCCTCGTCCGGGAAGAGCGTTCCCGCCGTGCGGGAAACGGTATAGGACTTTTCCTTGGTGGCGCTGACGAGCGTGTCGTCGCGGGAGACGTCAACGCTTCCGGCGAGCAGGTCGTCGGCGGAGAGGCGGTTCTCGCTGTATGCCGCGTTGAGCTGGGTGAGGTAGTTCGCGGTGAGCGAGGAGCCTTCGGTGTTGGAAATGATGACCAGTTCATCCAGGAACAGCCATGCGGCGGTGCCTTTCAGGGAAAAGCGGACGTAGCGCGCATCGATGGGCTCGTCCAGCGTCGCCCACGCCATCTGGACCTCGCTTTGCTGGTCCGGCTCGATGCGGAACAGGGGACCGCGAGTCCATTTCCCTTCCAGATCGTCCGTGAAGTAGACGCGGGAAAGACCGAGCCCGCCGATGCCCGCTTCGGTCGTATTAAGGAAGCTGACGCCGAACTTGTAAAGCTGGCGGTAGTCCTCGCCCATGTCGAACGTCACGTCGACGTTGCTGTTGCTGACGGCGAAACCGGAAAACTTCGCGTCGGCATAGGAGGAGCCGACGTCCGTGTAGACGCCGTCGCAGAGCTCGGTCCCGAACGTGTCCTCGTACTTGCTGTCTGCGGCGATGGAGGTCGTGTAGCTTTTTCCGACGCTGACGATCGTTTCGTGTTCGATGGCGACCGCTTCGCCGCCCGAAACGTCGTCCGACGGTTCGCCGCTCTCCGTCGTTTCGGGTTCGGAGGTTTCGCCGTCGTCCCCGCCGCACGCGGCGAAGGAGAACAGCAGGACGAGCGCCAGCATGGCGGATAGGAGTTTCTTCATAAGTGCTGTATTTCCTTTCATTTTTTGGCAAGGTTGATCATTCGTTTTCGCGCAGGTAGTACGCCACCGCGAGGTCGACGACCAGTCCGTAGCTCGCCGTGCCTTCGCTTTCCCCCTGGGAATTGAGGAACACGTCGTTGACGGCGCCGGTCACTTTCGAGGCGGTGCTGTGGCTGTACTTGCGGAAGAAAACGGAATAGGCCTGCAGTTCCCCCTGCACCGAAAACGGGATCTTTTCGGCACACAGCTCCTGATACAGGGTATCGTCCGCTTCGGCGAGCGCATCCATGAGGTACTGCAGGAGGTTGACGTACCCGGAATAGCGCAGATAGGGGTCCTCGCTGCCGATGCAGACGAGATAGGCGACAAAATTCGCTTCCTCCTCCTTCGCCAGTCCGCGCTGGTGCGAAAATTCGTGCGCGACCGTGAAGGGACGGACGAAGTCGGGGTAGTTGACGTTGATGTTGACCTCCCCGGTCATGAACGTGTAGACCCCGGAGATGTGGGTGTAGGTGAACACCGACGAACTCGCGAGCGGTTTGGCGTAGCTGCGGAAGTGGCTGACGTAGTCCGCGTCCGCCGCGTATCGCGCATACGCCTGGTTGACCCGGTCCACCAGTTCGTTGAAATCGTAAGGCATGACGGATTCCCCGCCGTAGACGAAGGCGACTTCGCCCTCCACGTCCTCGATCTGTTCGCAGACCGCGCAGGCGGTGTCGTACAGCTCCTGCGCGGAAACTTCGCGGTCCTCCAGCGAAAGGTTTTGCGCCAGCGGATAGCGGAAGTAGCAGGGGGCGAAGGCGGTGAAGAACAGCGTCAGCACCGCGAGGATCCCGCAGACGAGCGGCAGGAGCCAGCGGTAATAGTTATAGAGGCTTTCATCCCGCTTCATCGAACGGGAGGAAAAGAAGAAGTAGCCGAAAATCAGCAGCGGCAGGGAAAGGATCACCCATTCCACGAAGGAAAACCGCAGGATCCCCGTGATCTTCGCAAGCAGGAACCGCAGCGCCTGCGACGGATACCGCGCCCAGAACTCCGCAAACGCGGGAAAACACCGCGAAAGCACATAGACGACGATCCCGAACGGCACGCAGCCGAACGAAACGACGACGTACGGGCGGAAGAATCCGCGCTCCCGCAATTTCTGCGAAAACGGAACCTTCTTCCCCTCGCGTTCCGCCCGTTCCATCAAAGCACCATGCTCCAGCCGAACGGATCTTCGCGTCTGCCGTACTGGATGCCGGTGATCTCGTCGTAAAGCATCTGAGAGATCGGACCGATCTCGTTGTCATGGATGGTGATGCGGTCGCCGTCCCAGTTCAGCTCGCCGACCGGCGAAATGACGGCCGCCGTGCCAGTGCCGAACATCTCGTCGAGCCGTCCGGCGGCGTGGGCGTCGTAGACCTCCTGAATGGAGATGCGGCGCTCCTCGACGTCATACCCTTTCGAGCGCAGCAGTTGGATCGTCGAGTCCCGCGTGACGCCGGGGAGGATGTTGCCTTCCAGCTGCGGCGTGACGACCTTGCCGTCGATGACGAAGAACACGTTCATCGCACCGACCTCGTCGATGTACTTGTGTTGGATCCCGTCCAGCCAAAGCACCTGCGCGTAGCCGCTCTGCTCGGCCTTCTCCTGTCCGATAAGGGACGCGGCGTAGTTCCCGCCGACCTTGGCATAGCCTGTCCCGCCCTTGACGGCGCGGACGTACTCGTCCTCGACGATGATCTTCACCGGCGCAAGCCCGCCCGCGTAGTAGGACCCCGACGGGGAGAGGATGATAAGGAATTTATAGTGCTTGGACGGGTGTACGCCCAAACCGACGTCCGTCGCGAAGATGAACGGACGGATGTAGAGCGAAGTTCCCGGTTCGGTCGGGATCCAGCTTTCGTCGGTCAGGACGGTTTCCCGGATGGCTTGCAGGACGTCCTCCGGCGGCAGGGGCGGGATGCACATCCGCAGGTTGGTGTTGTTCAGCCGTTCGATGTTCTTGTCCGGGCGGAACAGGCGGACGCGCCCCTCCGCGTCGCGGTAAGCCTTGAGCCCCTCGAACATCTCCTGCGCGTAATGGAACACCACGCAGGCGGGGGAGAGGACGAGGTCGTGGTAGGGCGTGATGCGGGCGTCGTGCCAGCCGTTTTCGGGGTCATAGTCCATTTCAAACATATGATCCGTAAAAATTTTGCCGAAACCGAGCGCACCCGCAGGCTTGGGCTTGGGGGTCGCGGTCCTTTCGATCCTGATTTCCATGGAGAGTTTTCGCTTCCTTTCTATTGGTTGCCAAAAAGGGTCGTGTCAACAAAACACAGCCTATTCTACCATAGATTCAAAAAAAATGCAAGAGACGGACGGAATTTTTTTCGCTTTTTCGCCAGAAAATCCGCTCGGCTTTTTGTATAACCCTACAATTCATACTTGTTCGCTCCTTCCGTTCATACGGAGTTCACAACCGTATCGTATGCTATAGACAGAAGGTTCCCGACGCAAAGGAAAGGAGCGTTTCTCGTATGAATTTACTTCGTTTTCTGACGCCGAAGAGTCAGGTCGCGTATCTTGAGGATACCGCGAGCGTCCGCAACGGTCTCGAAAAGCTTCGTCATTACGGTTACACCGCCATTCCCGTCATCGCCCGGGACGGTCGGTACGTCGGCACGGTCACGGAGGGGGATTTCCTCTGGGCGCTGCTCGAACAGGGCGACTGCGCGATGAAATCGCTGGAGAAACGGCGGGTCGTCGATCTGCTGCGCAGGAATTGGAATCCGCCGGTCCGGGTCGGCGAGATGATGGATCAATTGCTCAACCGGCTGATGGACCAGAATTTCGTCCCCGTCGTGGACGATCGGGGCGTGTTCGTCGGCATCGTGACCCGTCGGTCGGTGCTCGGAAGCGCGTTGCTGCCGCAGTTGACGCGAGAATTTACGGATAATTTGCAAAATGTTAAAAGTTCCGAAATAGTTTAAGCGTATTCTGGAAATGGTATCCAAATTTGGGTACTATGCAAAAGCGATGATGGGAAGAGTAAACCGCAAGGGTAGTCAAAGCGAGCCGCCGACGGTGGGAAGGGCGGTACGGAATTGCGGCGGAAGAACCTCCCGGAGCCGCCGTGCGGAACCTTCGCGGGTCTTTCCCGCGGGGCAGTAGGTGCGGACGTGGCGGCACGTTACAGCCGGACCGCATGGTTTGTGCGGGCAGAGCGGCTCTCTGGCGCTTTCGGGCGCGGAGGGGGCAAGACGGGTGGTACCGCGGAGAACGCATTCTTTGCGCTTTTCGTCCCGATCCCCTGCGAAGGGATTCGGCGAAGGGCGCTTTTTTCTGTGCCCGTTCGCACGGCAGACATTCTGGAAAGGAACCGAAAAGCAAATGAAACGAACCATTTATTGCGGAGAACTGCGGGAAGAGCTGGTCGGCAGCGAACAGACCTGCTGCGGCTGGGTGCAGACCGTGCGGGACATGGGGGGCGTGATCTTCGTCGATCTGCACGACCGCGAAGGCACGCTGCAGGCGGTCTGCAACCTCGAAAAGCTCGGACCGGAGCAGTTTTCCGTCGCCGAGGGGCTGAAGAACCAATCGGTCGTCGCGGTGCGGGGGCGTGTGCGCCTGCGGGACGCGGAAACGGTCAACCCCCTGCTTTCGACCGGCACCGTCGAACTCGCGGTGGAGTCGCTCGAGGTGTTTTCGCAGGCGGAGACCGTCCCGTTTTCGCCGGACGGCGACGCGTCGGTGCGGGAGGAACTGCGGCTGCAGTACCGCTATCTCGACCTGCGGCGTCCGGCCCTGCAGCGCAACCTGCGTTCCCGCCACGCTCTGCAGCGGTGTGCGGAGGAATACCTCGACGCGCAGGGCTTTGTCTGCGTGGAAACGCCGATGCTCTGCAAGAGCACGCCGGAGGGAGCGCGTGACTACCTCGTCCCGTCCCGGGTACACCCCGGTTCCTTCTACGCATTGCCGCAGTCGCCGCAGATCTATAAGCAACTGCTGATGGTCGGCGGGATCGACCGCTACTACCAGGTCGCCCGGTGCTTTCGCGACGAGGACCTGCGTGCCGACCGCCAGCCGGAATTCACGCAGGTGGACATGGAGATGTCCTTTGTCGAGCAGGAGGACGTCCTGCAACACCTCGAAGCGATGTTCAAGCACCTGTTCAAGACCTGCATGGGCAGGGAAGTCGAGGGAGCGTTCCCCCGCCTGACGTGGCAGACGGCGATGGACGTGTACGGTTCGGACAAGCCGGACCTGCGGTTCGGTCTGCCGATCGTGGACATCACGCCGGTCGCGGGGCGGTGCGGATTTTCGGTGTTCCGCTCGATCGCCGACCAGGGCGGGGTCATTCGCGCCATCAACGTCAAGGGTAAGTCGGATTTCACCCGCACGCAGATCGAGGAGCTGACCGCTTCCGCCGTGCGGCTGGGCGCAAAGGGCATGGCGTGGATCGCCGTGCGTCCGGACGGGGAACTGTACTCGGTGCTGACGAAATACTTCAAACCCGAGGAGCTGCGGGAGATTCTGGACGCCTGCGGGGCGGAACCGGGGGATTTCCTGCTGTTCTGCGCCGATAAACTGCAGACGGTCCGGCGGGTGCTGGGCGGATTGCGGAACGAGCTCGGCGGAATGCTCGGATTGAAGGAGAAGGACAAGTTCTGCTTCCTGTTCGTGACGGATTTCCCGCAGTTTGAATGGTCGGAGG
>CANQVQ010000065.1 GCA_947627335.1 uncultured Clostridia bacterium
AACGCTTCCTTCGCGACGACGGAGAACACCCCGGTCAAGGCGAAGGACATCGCCATCGTCTACGGCGAAAAGGGGGACGAGAACACCCTCCTGCCCTTCGTCGCCTACCTCGACGAGGAGGGCAACATCGTCGACACGTTCATGGACGGCTTCCTCTACTGCCCGACCGGCGCGCTCCCGTCCGGCGTCGGACCCCACGAAACCACCAAGAAGGTGGACTGGGACTTCCTCTTTGACAACACCTTCAACGGGGTCACGGGTCTCGACAAGCTCAACGAGGTCGTCGGGCAGGTCAAGACCGCCCTCAACAAGCCGGATTACAAGGTCTACGTCTACTGCACCATCCTCTACCCCCACCCGGACGTCACGGACTTCGGCGACGTCGACGGGGACGGCACAAGCGAATCCATGGCGACCGCGGAGGGTCGTGCGAAGATCTTCGACTGGTACCTCAACCGCTGTATCGACGAATTTGCCTCCCGCGGATACGAAAACATCGAACTCAACGGCTTCTACTGGGTCAGCGAATGCGTCATCTGGGAGCGGGACGACGCGGACCTTATCAAGGAGGTCTCCGAATACATCCACGCCGTGGACATGCCGTTCCTCTGGGTCCCCTACTACACCGCCAACCGCTACTTCCTCGGCTACGAGCTGGGATTTGACATGGTCTGTATGCAGCCCAACTACGTCTTCCAGCTCGACCGTCCGCTCTACCGTCTGCCCGTCACGGCGGACCGCACCAAGGCGATGGGGATGTGCGTGGAGATCGAACACACCTTCTACGCCCTCTCCGATTCGCGCTACGCCCGGCAGTATATGCAGTACCTCCACTACGGGATGCTGACCGGCTACGACGAGGCGATCCACGTCTACTACGACGACGTCAACAACTTCACGGCGCTCGCGTACAGCGATTCCCCGCTCTGTCGGATGCAGTACGACGCGACCTACCACTTCGTCAAGCAGGACCTCGACGTCACCCCCGACGACCGCGAGGAGCTTCGCCTTTCCGCGTCCGCCGACGCCGTCACCCGCGGGACCCTCGTCCCCGACGGCGACGACACGCCCTCCCTGTATACGCTGGTCGGCTCGACCGCGCACGGCAGCATCACCCTCACGCTCGACGGGCAGTTCGCCTACTTCCCGGACAAGGGCTATACCGGCGAGGACAGCTTCACCTACACCTACAACAACTACCTCGGCGAGTCGTCCCCGTGTACCGTTACGTTCACGGTAGGGTAGACACCATATTAAACAACATAAGAGGGTACGCGTGGTTCTCACGCGTACCCCCGTTTCAAAAGGAGGGACTTCCATGGACGCCGTTCGCGTCACGCACCCCTTTCCGCCGATCTACGACGAACGCTCCCGCGCACTGGTCCTCGGTTCGTTCCCATCCGTCCGTTCGCGGGAGGAAAACTTTTACTACGCGCACCCGCAGAACCGCTTCTGGAAAGTGCTCTCGCACCTATTCGGCGAGCCGCTCCCGCAGACGCGGGAAGAAAAGACCGGCTTCCTGCTTCGCAACCGCGTCGCGCTCTGGGATTCCGTCGCGTCCTGCGAACTGCGCGGGAGCGCCGACAGCAGTATCCGCGACGCACGTCCGAACGACCTGTCCCCGCTCTTCGCCGTTTGCCCGAACCTGCGTGTCTTTACCAACGGCAAAGCGTCCGACGCGTGCTACCGGCGGTACATCCTGCCGCGAACCGGCGTGTCCGCCGTCTGCCTGCCCTCGACCAGCCCGGCGAACGCCGCGTGGACCCTCCCGCGCCTGTGCGAAGCGTGGAAAATCCTCGCCGAATCGGTCGGCGTTTCGTGAAATCGCCGTTTTTTGCGGTTTCCGCTTGCATTCCGGTCGAAACTGTGCTATACTTGAGCCACCTACAGAGTAGGCGTTCGTGCGTATAGTGCCGGAAGGACGGGGAGTTGTCTTTCGGACGAAGGGGCGGTCGTCCCGCGGTACGTTCGCCGCATCCCGCTGAAAAATCCCACGGGACAATGGTTTTTGTCTCTTTTCTCGCAGGAGTTCTGTAAGGAAAGGAGGCATTTTTTCATGCAAAAAACCGTCGAACCGCAACTCTGCCCGCACCCGTTCTCCCTTACCTACTGGCGGCAGGCGGCGTCCGAACTGACGCGCCTGCGCTCCCTCGTCACGGCGGCGCTGCTCTGCGCGCTCGCCATCGCGCTCGAACGCATCTACATCCCCGTGCTGTCCAACAACCTGCGGGTCATGTTCTCCTTCCCGGTCGTCGCGCTCTGCTCGATGATCACCGGGCCGGTCATGGCGGTCCCCTGCGCTCTGCTCGTCGACCTCGTGGGCATCACGCTGGCCCCCGACCCGTTCTTCCCCGGCTACACCCTGACCGCCGTCCTCACCGCACTCGTCTACGCGCTCTTTCTCTACCGCGCCAAGCCCAGCTTCACGCGTGTCCTGCTCGCGAAGGGGATCATCAACGTCTTTTGCAACGTCCTGCTCGGCTCGGTCTGGAACGTCCTGCTCCGCTACAGCGGCGACTTCGGGATGTTCGGGTACCTCGCCACGCTCTCCGGCGCGAAGAACCTGCTCCTGCTCCCGCTGGAGGTGTTTATCATCTGCGCGCTCCTGCGCGCCCTGCGTCACCCGCTGCATCAGATGGGCGCCCTGCCGGACGGCGTCACGCTGTCCTACACCAAAACGCAGTTCGTCGTCCTCGCCGTCGTCTGCGCCCTCTCCGTCGCCCTGATCGTCCCGTTCGTCTACTGGTACGACCAAATCACCGCGTTCCTGAAGGGGTTGTTTTAGGGGAACGGGGGGTACGAGGAGTACGGTGGGGGTAGTGACTACCCCCACACCCCCGCAGTCTGGGGGTAAATAAAAGGAAGGCTCGAATTTGAGCCTTCTTTTCTTGTTATTCACGGACTTCCCGTCACCCCCAAAGTCTGGCGGTTGCTGTCGCAACCAGCGCCCCCAATTGACCACTCTGCCTCGAATCCAAACACGCAAATTGCGTGCGAGCGAGCGCTCTGCGGGAGCCGGTGAAAACCGGGTCGTGAAGGTGAAAACCGAGAGAGAATTGAACATACACCCCGAGGCGGGAAGGTATGGCTTTCCCTATTCCTTTCCCCGAAGTCAACGGAGTTGACTTCGCACTGCGGGGGTTTGGGGGTTGTCACAACCCCCAACGTACCCCTTGTACCCCTCGTCCTACCCCTCAGCAGGTAAACAGCCCATACGGACCGCGGTCGGCGTCGGGGAACTCGGTACGCAGCACCCAGCGACCGCCGGTGAAATCGGGGATCGCGACGGGCGCGCCGCCCATCGCGGCGGAATCGCCGGAAAGCGGCGTAATGCAGAGCAGCGTCGCGGTGTCGTAGGTATCGATCGGCGGCACCAGCCCGTTCAGCACGCTGTCGAAGAACGCGTTGTAGACCAGCCAGTCGATGCCGTCGTGCCCACCGATCGGGTCCTTGCGGTACTCCCGCCAGATCGGGTGCTCGTACCGCTCGGCGTACCCCTCGGCGTTGCCGGCGACCTTGACGACGTTGTCGAACTCCGGCTCGCCGTCCATGTGGATGTAGTCCCCGTCCTCGCAGTACATCCCCTTCGTGCCGCGCACGGTGAACCCACGCGAATACATCCGCGGGAGGGTCGTGTCCAGCGTCAGGACGACGGTCTGCCCGTTGGCGCACCTGATGACCGTCGTCGTCACGTCGCCCTGGTTGAAGGTCTTTTCGGCGAGCGGGCTGTCAGCCCGATGCTCGCGGACGTAGGCACGCATCCCGAACGCCCCGGACGTGACCGTGTTGAGCGTCAGCATACGGTTGCCGTGGTTGATGTCCAGCACCGCCATGATCGGACCCAGCTCGTGCGTCGGGTAGTTCTCGCAGTTGCGCAGGAGGTAATTCCGCTGCCGGTAGTGGCGGTTGACGTCGCCGTTGGCGATCTCGGACCGCAGGTCGTGCAGGTAGCCCCCGGCGCAGTGGACGATCTCGCCGAACACCCCCTGCCGCACCATGTGCAGCGCCATCAGTTCCCGCCTGCCGTAGCAGCAGTTCTCCAGCAGCATACAGTGTACGCCGGTCTCCTCGTAGGCGCGGACCAACCGCCAGCAGTCCTCGACCGTGTAGGCGCCGCCGACCTCCATGCCGACCGGGATCCCCGCACGCATCGCCTCGACGGCGATCCCGACGTGGCTCTCCCACGCCGAAAGGACCAAAAGCGCCTGCGGACGGGACGCGATGACCTCGCGGTAGTCCCGCGTGCAGAGCGGACGCGACCCGGTCTGCGCCTCCACGCGGTCCGCGACGTCCTTCGCACGGTCGTCGTACACGTCGCACACGGCGGTCAGCGCGAGCTTCCCACGCTGAACGAGCGGCAAAAGCACCGTATCCACGATGCCTCCGCCCCGCACGCCAAGCCCGACGACCCCGACGCGGAGCGGTGATTTTTTCTGTTCCATGGCAATTCCCTCTCTTTCGATGCTCAACACCCAAATGATAACACATTCCGCCCCAGTTTGTCAACCGTTTTTTTGCATACGGCGGCGGATGCGAAAAATTTTTTGCCGAAAAATCCCGTTACCCCCTTTACTTTATCGCCGTTTTGATGTAAAATGTAAGATGTATAACTATTGAGAGAGAAGGTGTGACATGACGCTTTTGATCATGGCTGCCGGGCTGGGAAGCCGCTACGGCGGGCTGAAGCAGATGGACCCGGTCGGTCCGAACGGGGAATTTATTCTGGATTATACGGTATACGACGCGGTACGCGCCGGATTCGACCGGGTGATCTTCGTGATCCGCCCGGAAAACGAGCAGGCGTTCCGCGAAACGCTCGGCGACCGCATCGCGTCGCGGCACGGGGGACGCGTGGAGGTGCGGTACGCGTTTCAGGAGCTGTCCGACCTGCCGGAGGGGTTTTCGGTCCCGCCGGGACGGGAAAAACAGTGGGGCACCGCCCACGCCGTGCTTGCCGCAAGGGAGCTGCTTCGCGGGGAGGGGTTCGCGGTGGTCAACGCCGACGACCTCTACGGCAAGGAGACCTTCCGCCTGCTGCATAACTTCCTGTCGGGCGGTACGGAGAGCGCCTGCGGCTGTATGGTCGGCTTCCCGCTGCGGAACACCATGACCGAAAACGGCACGGTGTCCCGCGGGGTCTGCGCCTGCGACGAAAGCGGCTGCCTGCTCGACATCTGCGAGGACGGCGTCTGGCACCCGCTCGACAAGGACTGCATCGTTTCCATGAACGCGTGGGCGTTGGACGGCGGCTTCCTGCGCTCGGCGGAAGCGGGCTTTTCGGACTTCCTGCGGACGCTGAAGGACCCGCTGAAGCAGGAATACTACCTCCCGACCGCCGTCTGGGCGTACCGCAACCAATGCGGGCGACCCCTGCGCGTCCTGCGCACAAGCGACCGCTGGTACGGCGTGACCTACCGCGAGGACCGGCAGCGGGTGGTCGAGCACCTGCGCGAACAGACCGCGAACGGAGCGTATCCCTCCTGAAAAACCACGGAAAGAAAGGAAATTGCTATGAAAATCGGTATTGACCTCGGCGGCACGAACGTTGACATCGGCGCGGTGGACGACGGCTACCGCATCCTGCACTCGCTGGAATTTCGCACGGCGGACTGCCGCACCCCGGAAGAACTGCAAACCATCGTCCTCGACGGCACCCGCAAGCTCATTGCGGAAGCGAAGCTGGACGGGGAACAGATCGACTTCATCGGCATGGGCTGCCCGGGGGAGATCGACACGGAAAAGGGGATCGCCCTCGCCGCAGACAACCTCCCCATCGAACGCATCCCGTTCGCGAAACTGCTGTCCGACGCGTTCGGCGCACCGGCGAAGCTGGACAACGACGCGAACTGCGCCGCCTGGGGCGAACATATGGCGGGCGTCTCGAAGGGCTACCGCAACGTCGTGACGGTCACGCTCGGCACGGGCATCGGCGGGGGCATCATCGTCGACGGCAAACTGCTGCACGGCAAGGAGAACCACGCCGGGGAGATCGGGCATATGGTCATCGACATCCACGGCAAGCGCTGCGGCTGTGGTCGCATCGGCTGCTGGGAAACGGTCGCGTCCACCCGTGCGCTGACGCGGGAGGTCGAACACCAGGCGCAGTACGCCCCGAACAGTCGGCTCGGCAAGCTGATCGCTGCCAACGGCGGTCGCGCCAACGGAAAGACCCTCTTCATCGCCATGAGCGAGGAGGACAACATGGCTCGCAGCATCTTCAACGACTGGATCCGCTCGCTGGAAGTCGGGATGTGGAACATCATCAACATCTTCCGCCCGGACATGATCGTCATCTCCGGCGGCATCAGCAAGGAAGGCGAGACCCTGCTGCAGCCGCTTCGTGCGGCGGTCGGGAAATGCTCGACCATGATCCGTGCCGGACGGCTCGGCGGACAGGCGGGGCTGATCGGTGCGGCAGCGCTGGACGAACTGTCCATCTGACGCGTTCGCCACGCGACGCAATATGTAAATAGGAAGGAATTTCCATATGATCATCCTGCTCAAGCCCCGCGTACCGCAAAAAAAGACCGATGAACTGATCGACTGGCTGCGGTCGAAGGCGCTCGACGTGCATATCTCCGTCGGGCAGTATCAGACCGTCCTCGGGCTGATCGGCGACACGTCCCGCGTGGACGCGGACCTGCTGTCGGGTCTTGAGATCGTCGAGAAGGTTCAACGCGTGTCCGAACCGTTCAAAATGGCGAACCGCAAGTTCCACGAAGCGGACACCTGCGTGGAAACCGGTCCGTTTCGGGTCGGCGGCGGGCAGTTCGCCCTGATCGCGGGACCCTGCTCGGTCGAATCCGAGGAACAGGTCCTGCGGGTCGCACGGGCGGTCAAGCAGGCGGGCGCGACGGCGCTGCGCGGGGGCGCATTCAAGCCCCGCACGTCGCCGTACGCCTTTCAGGGGCTCGGCGCGGATGGCATCGAGCTGCTGCTGAAAGCCAAGGCGGAAACCGGGCTGCCGATCGTCACCGAGATCATGAACGCCTCCCACCTGCCCCTGTTCGAGCAGGTCGACGTCATTCAGGTCGGCGCACGGAATATGCAGAATTTCGAGCTTCTCAAGGAACTCGGGCGCCTCCGCAAGCCGATCCTGCTCAAGCGGGGGCTTGCGAACACCGTGCAGGAGCTTCTCATGTCGGCGGAGTACATCCTCGCCGGCGGGAACGAGCAGGTCGTCCTCTGCGAGCGCGGGATCCGCACGTTTGAGACCGCCACCCGCAACACCCTCGACCTCTCCGCCGTCCCGGCGCTCAAGGAGCTGACCCACCTGCCCGTGGTCGTCGATCCGAGCCACGCGACCGGGGTCGCCCGCTACGTCCCGCCGATGGCGCTCGCCGCGGCGGCTTCCGGCGCGGACGGACTGCTTATCGAGGTCCACAACGATCCCGCCCACGCCCTCTGCGACGGACCGCAATCCCTCACGCCCGAGCAGTTCTCGTCGCTCGCGGACCGCGTTTTCAAGCTGCGGGATGCGCTCAAAAATGCCTGACATTCCATCTCCACGGAGGTTTTCCCATATGAAAATCGGTATCGTCGGCCTCGGGACCATCGGCGGTTCCTTCGCCAAGACCATCAAAAGCCATACGACCCACGAAGTCTACGGGGCGGACGCCGACCCGGACGCCATCGCCTTCGCCCATTTCACCGACCTTATCGACGGCGAACTGGACGAGATGATCCTGCCGACGCTCGACCTGCTGCTGCTCGCGCTCTACCCGCAGGACGCGGTGGCGTACCTGCGAAAGACGTCCTCGCGTCTGGCGAAGTCCTGCGTCGTGCTGGACTGCTGCGGCGTCAAGCGGGCGGTGCTTCCGGCGTTCTGCGCGGAAGCGGAGGCGCACGGTTTCCGTTTCGTCGGCGGGCACCCGATGGCGGGTGCGGTCGCGAGCGGTTTTCGCGCTTCGCGGGAGAAAATGTTCAAGGGCGCGAGCATGGTGCTGGTCCCCGGCGCGAACGCCGACCTGGCGACGCTGGATATGCTCTGCGCGTTCTTCCGTTCGCTCGGATTCACCCGCATCGTCACCGCCACGCCCGAACAGCACGACCGCATGATCGCTTTCACCTCCCAGCTCCCGCACGTCCTGTCGAACGCCTACGTCAAAAGCCCGTCCGCACGCGACCATCGCGGCTTTTCCGCAGGCAGTTACCGCGACATGGCACGCGTCGCCGGGCTGAACATCCCGATGTGGACCGAGCTGTTTCTGGATAACGCCGACTACCTGACCGACGAGCTGGACACCCTGCTCGCCAACCTCACCGCCTACCGCGACGCGCTCGCGAACCGGGACGCGGAAACGCTGACCGCCCTCCTGCAGGCGGGAAACGACTGCAAAGCCGCCGCCGACGCGTCCGAACACGCCGACGGCTGACGAAAGGAGCGCACCGCCCATGCCCACCATCTCCGTCCGCACCGCCCGACCCTACGACGTGACCATCCAAACCGGTCTGCTCGACCGCGTCGGCGAACTTTCCGCCCCGCTCCTGCCCGGCAGGACCGCCGCACTGGTCACGGATTCGACGGTCGATCCGCTCTACGGCGACCGTGCGCAGGCGTCGCTCGAATCGGCCGGCTTCCGGGTCTGCCGTCTGGCGCTCCCGGCGGGCGAACAGACCAAATGCCTGTCCCGCCTCGGCGAAACGCTGGAATTTCTCGCGGTCAACCGCCTGACCCGCACGGACGTCGTGTTCGCGCTCGGCGGCGGCGTGATCGGCGACCTTGCGGGGTTCGCGTCGGCGGTCTACCTGCGGGGGATCCGTTACGTCCAGCTCCCGACGACCCTGCTTGCGGCGGTGGATTCCTCGGTCGGCGGGAAGACGGCGATCGACCTCGCGGCGGGCAAGAACCTCGCGGGCGCCTTCCACCAGCCTGCGGCGGTCTTTTGCGACCCTTCACTGCTTTCGACGCTCCCTTCGGAGACCTTCTCGGACGGATGCGCGGAAGTTATCAAATACGCCCTGCTCGACGGGGAGCCGCTGCGCACCCTGCTTGCCGACCCCG
>CANQVQ010000066.1 GCA_947627335.1 uncultured Clostridia bacterium
AGCGCCCTTGCCGTGAGAGCGTTTATTCCTTCTTTTCGTGTTAAATCCAAAGCGGTTTTTATGATTTCTTCTCGTGTAAACTTGCATTTTGGCGGCATGGTCTTATCCCCCAGTAATCAAAAACTTATGTTTCGCAACATCTGTTTCTGATTATAATGGATAAAAAGAGAAAAGTCAAGAGGAGCAAATAGATTCTCGCTTGACAAATGTGCGATTGGAATTGGGCATAAAGAAAGGCAACACGGAAAGCATTTTTGCTCCCCGTGCCGCCCTTTGCCGTTTGAATGTTGTTTCAAATGCCTTTCTTATGCGTTTGTGGAAAAACGCCCGCAAGGTCTGTTTCGTTCACCGCCCGGGAGCGTCAAAACCGTACCGTTTTTCGCCGGAAGGGCGGACCGGGAAAGCGGAAGATTCCGTCACGCCCGCACAAAGACGTAGGAACCGCAATTCCGACCGCCCCAGCGGTAGTCGCCGCTCTTCCATTCCAGCAGGAGGTACTCCCGCGTGCCGTCGTTTTGCAGTTCATACGCACACGCCGTTTTCTCCGTGCGGTGAAGGACATACCCTTTCGTCCAGGTATGCGCGACGGTCCTTTCGCCGTAAACCGACGTGCATTTCCCGTCCGCAAGGAACGTGATGCGCTTGCAGAACAGCCGGCTCGGGTCTTCCGCGTGCTCCGGGAGCCGAAAGTCGCCCTTCTTCTCCGGCGGCAGGAACGCGACCACCTCCCATTGCCCGAGCACGCGTTCGTCGTTGACGAACGGTCGATCGACGTCGTCCTTGCGTGCGATCTCGTCGGCGGTGTAGCGGATACTGTCCCGTTTTTTCAGCGTGAGTTCGGTGACCTCCCCGGTTTCCGGGTAGTCGTGCGATTTGAAGAACAGCGTCATATACAGACCGTCCTCCCGATCGTCAAGCCGGTACGCGTTGGCGAAGGAATCGGTGCCGTTGGAAAAGAGCAGTTTTCCCTTCGTCCAGCCGAAGCACCAGTAGCGGGCGCCGCCGGGCAGGAAGTACAGTTCCCGCGTCCCCTCGGTCGGCAGGTTTACCGTCCTGCCGCCGACGGTCGCGTGCAGCACCTCCCATTTTCCGACGACCTGTTCGTCGTCCACGAACGGAAACTCGATATTTTCGACAAAAGGTTTCACAGTTTGTTGCATTACGATTTCCTCCGATGTTGTTTTTTGTAGGGATTCGAGCGCTTCGAGCATTCGCCGAAGCCGTGTGCGATTGCTCTCGAAAAGCCGCCGGACAGTTTCTCCGTCGTTTTGATACAGCAACAGACGGATCTCCCCGAGCGTGAATCCGGCTTCCTTGCATTTTTCAATGCGGGCGAACACGGGAAGCTGCGACGCGTCGTAGTACCGATACCCGGTAAACTCGTCGACGTAGACCGGGCGCAGCAGTCCTTGTTCGTCGTAGTGGCGCAGGGTGGAAACGGTCGTGCCGCATTGCTTTGCAAAATTCCCGATTTTCATGTGTGCGCTCCTTTCGCTTTTTTCGATAAGGTACCTTACGGGCACAGTATAAACCGAAAGGATACCGGAGAGTCAAGGGGTTTTCGCAATTTTTTCAAAAAATTTTTTCACGTTCCGAAAAAAACACGGGACCGTCGGGGACTTACGGGGAAATTTTTCCGTCCTCCCCGAAAAGACGCCGCACGGCTCTTGACAAATCGGGGGAAATCTGCTATACTGATCTTACCCAAAATCAAGAAATACATAGGGAGGTTTTCAAGGTATGAAGAAGTTTGTCTGTCCGTTTTGCGGCTATGTGTACGAGGGCGAAAATCCGCCGGAAAAGTGCCCGCAGTGCGGGGTGCCCGGCTCGAAGTTCAAGGAAGAAACGTCTGAAACGCTGACGTGGGCGGCGGAGCACGTCGTCGGCGTCGCGAAGGACGCGCCGGCGGAGATCGTCGAGGGGCTTCGTCAGAACTTTACCGGCGAATGCACCGAGGTCGGGATGTATCTCGCGATGGCGAGGGTCGCGTTCCGCGAGGGTTACCCGGAGATCGGGATGTACTGGGAGAAAGCCGCCTATGAGGAAGCCGAGCACGCCGCGAAGTTCGCCGAGCTGCTGGGCGAAGTCGTGACGGACAGCACGAAGAAGAACCTCGAGATGCGCGTCGCGGCGGAGAACGGGGCGACCGCCGGCAAGATGGACATCGCCAAGAAGGCGAAGGAACTGGGGCTGGACGCGATCCACGACACCGTCCACGAGATGGCTCGCGACGAGGCGAGACACGGAAAGGCCTTCGAGGGGCTGCTTAAGCGGTATTTCGGTTGATCCGAATACGATCCGAACACACGGAAGGCTCCGCCTGCGGGCGGGGCCTTTTTTCTGTTTTTTTGGACTTGACGGACGGCGTGTTTTCTGCTCTACTATATCGGAAAGAAACGGGAAAACGGGCGAAAAGGGGGAGGACGGGATGCGCAGACGGGGCTTGGCGGCGCTCGCGGTGACGGCGGCTCTGTTTTTGGCGTTCTGCGCCTGCGAGAGCGGGGAACCGATCGAACCGTCGGGGAATGAACCGACCGAAAGCGTGCTGTCGGCGGAGAGTTTCTCCCTGCCCGCGGAGAGCGTTTCGCCCGTCCCGCCGGAAAGCTCGTTCGACACTTCGTCCGAAGCAAGTGCCGACGACGGGTCATCCCCGACGCCCGACACGTCCGACGCTTCGTCCGACGCGTCCTCCGAACCGACGGACGGGGCATTTCGCCCGTGGCGTGGAGAGGACGAGCCGGACCTCGGCGGACTGAAACTGCCCGCCATTCCCGAGGAAGGATTCTCCTTCCCGGTGCGTTCGATGACGCTGCGGACGGGGGAGACCGCGCAGGTCGCCTACGAGTTCAAGCCGCTCGGCGCGAGCGACCGCTCGCTGTCGTGGAGCAGCTCGGACGAGACGGTCGCGACGGTTGCGGACGGGACGGTGACCGCCGTCGGACCCGGCACGGCGACCGTACGGGCGGAGACCGCCGCCGGACACAGCGCGGAATGTCGGGTGACGGTGGTTGCGTCGGACGCGCTTTCCCCGCTGACGAGGCTTGCCGTTCAGCTGACCGACGGGGAACTCGCGGGTCGGCAGTTCTCCCGCTACGACGTCAACTTGGACGGGAGCGCCGAGCTGTTCGTCCGGGAGATCGGGGCGGACGGGGTGCCGGTCGTGACCGTTTACGCGTCGGACGGGAAGGTCCTGCTTTCGACGCGGACCGGCGACGACGAGGAATGGGCGATCTGGCGGCGGAAGGAAGGCGGACGGTACCTGCTTCTGTCCTATACGCGGACGACGGACGGGATACAGCGGTACGCGCTGGACGAGGTGACGGCTTCCGGCGGGGGCGCGGTGTGCAGCCCGCTGTTCGCCCGGGAAACGGCGTCGGACGGGGCGGTCGCGTACTTCCATGCTTCCGACGGCGCGCTTGCGTCGTGCGACGGCGACACCTACGACAGCCTGCGCAAGGCGTACTTCGCAAAAAACAGGCAGCTTCCGAAAACCGAACTGCAATGGGTGCGCGGAGAGACCGAACGGGAGCTCGACCAAGCGCTGCGGGCGCTGACGCTGCCCGGGGAACGCTGAGCATACGGAAGGTTTTTTGTTGAAGATGTGAAAAACCGACGGTTGAATTTTGTTTCAATCGGCAGTTGACAAATCCGTCAAAAAGGAATACAATAAAAATAATGTATAGATAATTTTGTATCGACGGAAGGAGATCCCCCTTATGAAACCGTCTTTTTCCCGTTTTCTGGCGTTGGCGCTTTGCGTCCTGCTCCTGCTGCCCGCTCTTGCGGCGTGCGAGGAAGCGCAGGAGCAGACTTCTTCCGCCGGTTCGTCCGCGTCCGGCGCGACGTCCGCTCTCGTCGACACGGAGGGCGTCGACAGCATCTACCTGAACGAGAACGGGCTTTACACGCTGGAAAAGCTGGAACGCCCGGAATTCAACTTCACGGAGAAGGAATTCCGCGTGTGCGTCTATAACAACGTGGTGCAGAACACCTATTTTTCCGAAGAGATCGGCTATGATCTGTACGAAACCACCGACGACGCGATCAACGAGGGCGTCCGTACCCGCAACGACCTGGTCGAGGAGCAGTACGGCGTGAAGGTGATCGCGTACGCGGTCGACGACGTGGCGGCGGCAATCAGCCAGAGCATCACCGCCGGCGACGACACGTTCGATGCGGCGATGCCGTTCATGAACTGGTGTACCGGGATCGCACAGGAGGGTTCCCTGTGGGACCTCAAGTCCTTCGAGGAGGAGGGGTACCTGCATTTGGAAGCCCCGTGGTGGGATCAGGACGCCAACCGGATGCTTTCCATCGCCGGACGGCTGTACTTCACGACCGGGGACATCTCCTTCATGCAGAAGGTCGTGTCCGGCGCGTTCGCGTTCAATAAGAAGCTGTACGAGGAATACTGCGCAGACCAGTACGGCGACCTGTACCAGATGGTCCGCGACGGAAAGTGGACGGTCGACGTGATGCAGGAGATGGCGAAATCGGTCGCCGCGGACATCGACGGGGAGCCCGGGATGTCCTATAAGGACCGCTGGGGGCTGATCGGCAGCAACGCTCTGCCGTCGAGTCTGCTGCTCTGCTCCGGCGAAACGCTGGTCGGCAAGGACGGGGACGACTGCCCGACCCTGCTGTTCGGCGAAAGCGAGGCGGGCGTGCGGTACGCGCAGAAGCTGCTGGAGATGTTCAACGAAGCGAGTTCCGAGTGGTTCCTGAACGTGCAGACCAACGAATCGGTCCAGGGGCGTGATATTTGGCAGACGACCGTCGACGTGTTCGGCGAGAACCGTTCGCTGTTCTATTCGACCGCGTTCTCCGGGGTCAAGAAGCTGCGCAACTACCCGAATATGGACCCGTTCGGCATGGTGCCGGTCCCGAAGCGGGACGAAAACCAGGATCAGTACTATTCCCTTTCCGGCGGCTACGCGTACGGCGTCTGCATCCCGAAGAGCGTCAAAAATCCGGAGTTCTCCGCGTATATGCTGGACGTTCTCGCCTGCGGCGGCAAAAATTACGTCACGCCGGCGTACTACGAGATCGCGCTGAAGCTGCGGGATTCCAGCGACGAGGAATCGGCGGAAATGCTGGATAACTACATCTTCAAGCACCTGGTCTACGACCTCGGCGCCTTCTACGATTTTGGCGGCATCTCGAGCATGATGACCAACCTGATGGCGAGCGGCAGCGCGGACGTTGCGTCGGAATTGGAAAAGATCCACGACGGCGTTCTGCAGGCGATCCAGAAATGCGTCGACGCGTACCGGCTGGACGAATAAGGAACGAAAAAAGGCGGTCAGATTCCGCAAATAAATCGCAAAAAGGGGAAAAACGAATGAAAAAACTGATCTGTTTGCTGCTGTGTATGCTGCTTGCGCTCTGTCCGGCGCTCGTCGCGTGCGAGGAAGCGGAGGAGGGCGGCACGTCCGGCGGTTCGTCCGGCGGCTCCGCTTCGGACGCGTCCGGCTCGCAGGGAGGCAGCTCGCTGTACACCGACGAAAACGGACGGTATACGCTTGACAACCTCGGCATGGAGTTCAACTTCGACGAGGACGAGTTCCGCGTATGCGTTTACAACAGCGTCGTGCAGACGACCTACTTCTCGGAGGAGATCGATTGCTCGGACATCGAAACCACCGACAACCAGCTCAGAGAGGGCGTCACCAACCGGAACAACCGGATCCAGGAAAAGTACGGCGTGAAGGTGTCGAAGGTCGCGGTCGATAACGTCGGCACCGCCATCACGGAGCAGATCACGGCGAACACGGATCAGTTCGATGCGGCGATGCCGTTCATGATGGAAGCGGTCACGCTCGCGCAGAACGGTGCGCTCTATGACCTCCACGAGTTCGGGGATTACATCCATCTCGAAGCGCCGTGGTGGGATCAGTCGGCGAACGAAACGCTTTCCATCGCGGACAAGCTGTACTTCACGACCGGCGACATTTCCATCATGCAGAAGATCGTTTCGAGCTGCCTGCTGTTCAACCGTTCCCTCTACGAGGATAAGCTCGAGCCGGAATACGGCGACCTGTACCAACTGGTCCGCGACAAGAAGTGGACCATGGACACGATGGTCGAGATGTGCAAGAAGGTCACGGAGGACCAGGACGGCGTCGCCGGACTGCAGTATACGGATAACTGGGGCATCGTCGGGACCGACAACGCGAGCGGTTACTACGTCTCCGGCGGATTCGTGCTGGTCGACAAGGACGCCGACGACATTCCGCAGATCGCCATCGGGCGCGACGAAGCGTCGATCAATTACGCGCAGAAGCTCCTGCAGCTGTTCGCGGACGACGGCTGGTTCTTCAACACCCAGTCCCCGACGCAGACGACCGTCAACGGGCTGAGCATTTGGGAGACCGCGATGGCGGCGTTTGCCGAGGAACGTGCGATGTTCTACGGTGCGGCGTTCTCGGCGGTCAAGAAGCTGCGCAACTACGGCGTGTCGAACACGATGGGCTTCATCCCGATGCCGCTTTCGAGCGAGCTGCAGGAGGAGTACTGCACGCCGTCGAATATCCGCTATGCCTACGGCGTGTGCATCCCGCTGACGGTGACGAACCCGGAATTCTCCGCGTTCATGATCGAAGCGCTGAGCTGCTACGCGAAGGACGACATAACGCCGGCGTACTACGACGTCACCCTGCTCGACCGCGATGCGCACACGGAAGATAACGTCGATATGCTCAACAACTACATCTTCAGCAACGTGGTCTACGACCCGGGCATCCTGTACGGATTCGGCGGTCTGTCCTCCATGATCGACACGCTTATGAGCAAGGGCTCGGCGGACGTCGCGTCGGAACTGGAATCCATCCGCGACGCCGCGAATGCCGCGATCGAGGAGTGCGTCGAGGCGTACCAGCTCGGCTGAGGACCGGGAGAAAATTTTTGAGATTGCGGGCTGCCGTCCGAAACGCGGCAGCCCCTTTGCGCGATGGGGAAAACCGGAAAGGAGCGCCCATATGCCCTATGAGTTGACGTTGGAATCCCCGCTTTCCTTCGTGCGCGGGGTGGGGGAGACGCGCTCGCAGCAGTTTGCGAAGCGTGGGGTCCGCACGGTCGGCGACCTGCTGACCTTTTTTCCACGCGCCTACGAGGATCGGGGGAACGTCCTTCCGCTGCGGGACTGCACGGACGGCGGGGTCCACGCCGTCGAGGTGGTCTGCACGGGTCTGCCGGTCTCCGGGCGCACCCGTTCGGGGCTGGACTACTTCCGCTTCTGCGCGGAGGACGACACGGGAATGCTGACCGTGACGGTGTTCAACCGGCGGTTCCTGCTCCCGCAGATCGTCGCCGGCAGGCGCTACCGGCTGTACGGACGCGTGTCGATGGGGCTTTACGGGGCGGAAATGGCGTCGCCGGAGGTCGAGCCGATCGTTTCGGGCAAGCCGCTCGAGGCGGTCCTGCCGGTGTATCCGCTTTCCGAAGGGCTGACGCGGAATTTCGTGCGGAAGGTCGTGAAAAGCTGTCTGCCGCTCTGCGACAAGCTGCCCGAGCTTTTGCCGGCGGAACTGCGGGAAAAATACGGGCTTCTGCCGCGTGGGGAAGCGGTCCGCCGTCTGCATGAACCGAAGGACCTCGCGGAGACCGTGCAGGCGAAGCGAACCGTCGCGTTCGCGGAACTGCTGAGCTTTCAGCTCGCCCTGCGCAGGATGCGGCACGCCAAGGACGGCGCGGTCGCCCCGCCGCTTCCGCCGCCCGAGGCGGGAAGCAGCTTTCTGGAGAAACTGCCGTTTCCGTTGACCGGGGCGCAGGAACAGGCGATCCGGGAGATCTTCGCGGACCTCGAAAAGCCGGTTCCGATGACGCGTCTGGTGCAGGGGGACGTCGGCAGCGGAAAGACCGTCGTCGCGGCGGCCGCGATCGAGCGGTGCGTTCGGAACGGAAGGCAGGCGGTCCTGCTCGCGCCGACCGAGATCCTCGCCGAACAGCATTTCGGCAAGCTGGTCGAATGGTTCAGCCCGTCGGACGTGCGGATCGCCCTTTTGACCTCCGCCGTGCCGAAAAAGTGGAAGGAAACCGTCAAAAAGTCGCTGGAAGCCGGGGAAGTGGACGTGCTGGTCGGCACGCACGCGGTCTTGCAGGAGGACGTTCGGTTTTCGTCGCTCGGGCTGGTCGTGACCGACGAACAGCACCGCTTCGGCGTGCGGCAGCGTGCGTCCCTGCTGGAACGCGGGGAGAAAACGGGTCTGCGACCGCATATGCTGGTGCTTTCCGCGACGCCGATCCCGCGTTCGCTCTCGCTGATCCTATACGGCGACCTTGACGTGACCCTGCTGCGGGAACTTCCGCCCGGGCGGCAGCCGATCAAGACGATGGTGCTCCTGCCGAAGGACCGCAACCGCATCTACGCGTCCGTTCGGCGGCAGATCGCGCAGGGCGGACAGGCGTACATCATCTGCCCGCTGGTCGGCGACGACGCGGACGGCGAACCGACGGACGGCGCGGACTGCAAGGCGGCGGAAAGCTACTTCGCGGAACTGCGGAACGGGGCGTTTTCGGAGATTCCGATGGGACTGCTGCACGGGAAGATGTCCCCGTCGCGCAAGGCGGAGGTCATGCGGGCGTTCGCGGCGGGGGAAACCAAGGTGCTGGTCGCGACGACGGTCGTGGAGGTCGGCGTGGACGTCCCGAACGCGAACGTGATGCTTATCGAGAACGCCGAGCGGTTCGGGCTTTCCCAGCTGCACCAGCTGCGGGGTCGGATCGGTCGCGGGACGCGGGCGTCCTTCTGCGTACTGCTCAACAGCAGCGGCGGACCCTGCGAGCGGCTGGACGTGCTGGCGAACTCCTCCGACGGCTTCCAGATCGCGGAGGAGGACCTCAAGCAACGCGGTCCGGGGGACTTTTTCGGCGACCGCCAGAGCGGGGAATTCGCGCTTCGCGCCGCGTCGCTCGCCGATCTGCCGTTGGTCAAGCAGACTGCGGAGGCGATCGTTCGC
>CANQVQ010000067.1 GCA_947627335.1 uncultured Clostridia bacterium
GATAAGTGCAAGATCATCAAGAGAAAAGGCAAGGTCATGGTGATCTGCGAGAACCCTAAGCATAAGCAAAAACAGGGCTGACTGTTTGAATTGCTTGAACAGCAATTCAAACGGGAGATTCGGTCTTGCGGGTCACCGACCCGCATTTCGGCAGGTGCCGAAACCGACCGAACTCCACTGCAAACGCAGTTTGCGGCAACCTGTCAGTAAGCCCCGAAAAAACGGGGCGGGATCAGTACGCGAAAAAAACACGACCATACAGAGAAAGGAAAAAGGGAGAGAATGGCACGTATTTCAGGTGTTGATATTCCCAACGCGAAACGGGTCGAGATCGGGCTTTGCTACATCTACGGGATCGGCAGGAGCCGCTCCAACGAGATCCTCAAGCAGACCGGCATCAACCCCGACACCCGCGTGAAGGATCTGAGCGAATCCGACATCGCAAAACTCCGTGACTGCATCGAAAACAACTACGTCGTCGAAGGCGACCTCCGCCGTGAGGTGGGTCTGAACATCAAGCGGATGGTTGAGATCGACTGCTATCGCGGTCAGCGGCACCGCAAGGGTCTTCCGGTCCGCGGTCAGCGCACCAAGACCAACGCGAGAACCAGAAAAGGTCCGGTCAAGACCATCGCCAACAAGAAGAAGTAAAAGGAGGGCAGCCAACCAATGGCAAAGGTCACCAAGAAAGCCGCTACCAAGAAGCGTCGCGAAAAGAAACACATCGAACGCGGTGCGGCACATATCCAGTCCAGCTTCAACAACACCATCGTGACGATCACGGATACGCAGGGCAACGCGATCTCGTGGGCGTCCGCGGGCGAGTTGGGCTATCGCGGTTCGCGGAAGTCCACGCCGTTCGCTGCGCAGATGGCTGCGGAAACGGCGGCGAAGGCCGCGATGGAGCACGGACTCCGGACCGTGCAGGTGTTCGTCAAAGGTCCCGGACAGGGCAGAGAGTCCGCGATCCGCGCTTTGCAGGTCGCCGGGCTGGAGATCACGATGATCAAGGACGTGACGCCGATCCCGCATAACGGGTGCAGACCGCCCAAGAGACGTCGTGTCTGAACGAAAAGGAGGTTAACACATGGCAAGATACACTGGACCGTCGTGCAGACTTTGCCGTCGGGAGGGCGTGAAGCTCTACCTGAAGGGCGACAAGTGCACGAGCGACAAATGTCCGTATTCCCGCAGAGGGCAGGCGCCCGGACAGCATGGCGCGAACGTTTCCCGCCGCCGTCCGAAGGAGTATACCCTCCAGCTTCGCGAGAAGCAGAAGGCAAAGCGTTATTACGGTATTCTGGAGAAGCAATTTAAGAACTACTTTGAAAAGGCCGACCGCCAGCCGGGTCAGACGGGCGAAAACCTGCTGACCATGATCGAGCGTCGGTTGGACAACGTGGTTTACCGCATGGGCATGGCGAACAGCCGCAAGGAGGCGCGCCAGCTCGTCCTGCACGGTCATTTCACCGTCAACGGGAAGAAGGTCAATATCCCCTCGCAGCTGGTCCGCCAGGGCGACGTCATCGCGCTCAAGGACAGCAAATCCAACAAGGGGTCCGAAAAGATTAAATCGCTTATCGAGAATATTGGCGGCAGACCGGCGCCGGCTTGGCTGACGGTCGCGACCGAACCGGTCAGCGCAACGGTGAACGCTCTGCCGACCCGTGCGGACATCGATTTCCCGTTCGAGGAGCATCTGATCGTCGAGTTGTACTCCAAGTAAGGTGTGCGGCGGCTTGAAATGCCGCTTCGGATGTATCACGAGAAAGGAGAAGTTCATTTCATGATCGAGATCGAAAGACCGAATATCGTTACGGCTGATGTGAGCGAGGACGGCAAGCACGGTGTGTTCGTGGTCGAGCCGCTGGAACGCGGTTACGGCATGACGCTCGGCAACGCTATGCGGCGTGTGCTGATCAGCTCGCTGCCCGGCGTGGCGGCGTCCAGCGTCAAGATCGACGGCGTGCTGCACGAGCTGAGCGCCATTTCCGGCGTCCGCGAGGACGTGCCGGAGATCGTTCTCAACGTCAAGGGCATCATCGCGAAGCTGTATTGCAGCGAACCGAAGACGGTTCTGCTGGAATCCCACGGCGGGGACCTCAAGGCGGGCGACATTCAGGTGGATTCCGATATTGAGATCCTCAACCCTGACCACCACATCGCGACGGTCGAACCGGGGTCGTCGTTCTTCATGCAGATCACGTTCGAGCACGGTCGCGGCTACGTCTCCTCCGAGCGCAACAAGGAGCTGGCGGAGAACGCGATCATCGGCGTCATCTACACGGATTCCAACTATACGCCGGTCTGCGCCGCGAACTACACGGTTTCCAATACCCGTGTCGGCAACGTCACCGACTACGACCGCTTGCAGCTGGAAGTCACGACGAACGGCACGATCGACGCGAAGGAAGCCGTTTCCCTCGCCGCAAAGATCCTCAACGAGCATCTCAACCTGTTCGTTGACCTGTCCGACGGCACGAAGGACACGGAGATCCTCGTCGAACGCGAGGAGACCAAAAAAGGCAAAGTGCTGGAAATGACCATCGAGGAGCTTGACCTGTCCGTCCGCAGCTTCAACTGCTTGAAGCGTGCGAACATCGACACCGTGGAGGATCTTATCAGCAAGACCGAGGACGAGATGATCAAGGTCCGCAACCTCGGAAAGAAGTCCCTGGAGGAGGTCGTTCTGAAGCTGCAGTCGCTCGGGCTCGCCTTCAGAAAGCCCGAAGAATAATTTTGTGTAAGTAAGGAGGCAGAGGAAATGCCCGGAACAAGAAAGTTAGGCAGACCCACGTCCCACAGGATGGCGATGCTCAAAGGCATGGTCACGTTTCTGCTGGAGACGGGTCGCATCGAAACGACGTATACCCGTGCGAAGGAAGTCAGCGCCCTGACCGATAAGATGGTCACGCTCGGCAAGCAGAATACGTTGGCTTCCCGCCGTCAGGCGCTCGCGTTCCTCAAGAAGGAGGAAGCGGTCTACAAGCTGTTCACGTTCGTCGCGCCGCTCTACGAAGGGCGCAACGGCGGTTACACGCGTGTGCTGAAGCTGGGTCCGCGCCGTGGGGACGGTGCGGAGATGGCGATCATCGAACTGGTCGACGCCGAGAGCTACTACGCCCCGAAGAAGGAAAAGAAGGACGAAAAGGCGGACGCCAAGGCCGCCAAGAAGGCGGAAAAGGCGTCGAAGAAGTCCGCGAAGGAAGAACCGAAGAAGGAAGAAAAGAAGGAAGAACCGAAGGAACCGTCTGCGGAGTAAGTACGGGTCGTATACGGTGGGTATGTATGAGCCGTGCGGTGGGTCGTGTACGGGTTGACCGTGTGCGGTCGGTTCACGTTTGTTCGCAGGAATGCGGCGTTGCGTCGGAAACGGCGCTGCGCCGCTTTTTCTGTGGGGAGGGAGAAAAATAACGGCAAGCCAAACGGGCTTGCCGCGACGTGGGGGGGGGGAGAGGTTTCCTTTCACCGATTCATAATCCGATAAAAAATCCGCACCATTTCGTCAGGCGATTCCTGAAATCCACGTTTGATCCACTCGTCCAGCAGTCCGAAAAGTGCGTAAGAATAGAAACGTGCCTGATAGCATTCTTCCGCATCTGCGCCGTACTGCGGCATCATGACCTGATAAAAAGCATCGTAAACAACCGATTGCATTTGGGAATCGTAAACGACCTGCAGAATATGCTTGATCTCATAGTTGAACTGAAAGAAGTCCCTCGCATTTGCAAGCGCAAATCTGTTGCGAACGGCGATCGCACGTTCATCCGCCCATCGATTCCAAACCTGTACCAGCTTAAACGTCAGCGCTTCGCTTTTGCTCGTATAGTTACGAAACCAAGTCGCACGACCTACGCCCGCTGTGTCTGCGATTTCTTTTACGGATATTTTTTCGATTTTCTTTTCGCGCATCAGCCGGATCAGGGCGTCCGATAAGCATTCCTTTAAGAATTCCGTCGTTTTGCTGCCTCTTGCCATATGTCCTCCAAAAAAGAAAGATACTTTTCCCGCCGGTTCGTCTCAAATAGGCCGTGACCCATTGAAAAAAATCCCGAAATCTGTATAATGAGAGTATAAGATACGATCGTATCATTCGATTCTATGATAGCAAATACGCCGATGAAAGTCAAGCGGTTACGAAAAAAACACATCGGAAGGCGAAGTCGGAAAATGCTTTTGCAGGGGGATAAAGGGCGTTTCACAGACGAAAGGAGTTCGCTATGCGTGAAACAAAGACAAAGAAAAAGCATACGGGTCGGGTGATCCTGCTTGTTGTTTTGGCGGTCGTCGTCGTGTTGGCAATCGGGATATACGTCGTTTTATCCAAAACCTTTCTGATGCGGCACCCCGAATTAAAGGGCGAACCGGAGATCGGCAAGTGGTATCGGATAACGCCCGAAAACGCAAAATCCTCCAACGGGAAGGAATGGCACGGAATCCTGCGAAAAGGCTCCGAAAATAAACTCGTCGTTTACTTTTTCGGCGGTGGGGTCAGCATTACCGAGGAGACAAGCCGGGGCGGAAAAGCGTTTTTCGCCGAAGATATGCTGGGACAGGATTTTATCGCCACTTGGGGGATCGGAAGCGACGACGCGTCGAACCCGTTTCAGGATTGGTCGTTTCTGGTGATCCCCTACGCGAGCGGGGATTTCCATAGCGGCACGGGCGAATACCGCTATACGGAAAACGGGAAAGAAAAAGTCGTTTATCATCAGGGCTACACCAACTATTCCGCCTTTGTCGAAGAGGCAAAACAATACGTCGGGAGTCCCGACACCCTGCTGATCACCGGCTTTTCGGCTGGCGGCTTTGCGACGAGCCTGCTTGCCGACGACGTCATCGACCGGTTCCCGTCCGCCGAAAACATCACCGTTTGTGTGGACAGCTCGCTTTTGCTCTACGACGGGTGGCACGAAACGGCGCAAAATCTTTGGAAATCCCCCGCCGAGATTACGGAAAGACTGACGGGCGACAATCTCGTGCTGGACAGCTTGACCGCCTTGCACAACAAACGCGGGGACCGCGTGAAAATCCTGTTCGATTGCTCGGTGCGCGACGACACGTTGATGCAGTATCAGGCGTATATCCGCGAAGGGAAAATGAGCAAAACAAAGGAAAACGGCGACCTTTTCCAGAAAGACCTGAAAGAAATGGTCGAAGGATTGCAGGAAAACATTGAAGGCGTGGGCATTTATATCTGGGAATATGCCCTTGACGATACGACGAAAAACACCCAACACACGATCCTTTCCGGTCAGGTGTTTGAAAAGCTGAACGGGGAAAAAAGCGTTGCGGAGTGGATCGCCGACGCGATAAACGGGGACGTTCGGACCTACGGCTTGGAACTCTTGGATAAACAGTATTAGAAAGCAAGAACCCTGCCTTCGATACGTTTGGTATCAGGCAGGGTTGTTATTTGGCTGCGGAAGAAGGATTTGAACCCTCACAAACAGAGTCAGAGTCTGTCGTGCTGCCATTACACAATTCCGCAACGTTCACGGATGATTATAGCACGTCTTTCGCGGTTTGTCAAGGGGTTTTTGAAATTTTTTCCGCCGTGCGGGGTCGAGAGGGCGGTCATTCGTCGGCGGGGAACGGGGCGCCGAGGGAGGCGGGGGATTCGAGGGCGGTCTGGGCGAGGTGTGGGTCAGACCGGGTGAGGTGCGGGACGGGGTGCCGAGGGAAGGGGGAATCGCCAGTCCGGTGCTTTGCCGTTCAACGCTTCGTCGTTCGACGTGTCCAGACACAGGGGGCGGGCGGAAGTTCGTCCTTTTTTTGTTGTGTGGAATGGGGTGTCGAGGGGGACGGGGGATTTGAGGGCGGACTGGGGGAGGTGCGGGGCGATGCGGACAACAGAAGATGGTCTGACGTGTTGCCATTCAACGCTTTGCCGTTTGACGTTTCGTCGTTCGACGTGTTCAGACACGGGGGCGAGCGGAAGTTCGTTCCTTTTTTTGCCGTGTGGGGTCGGGCGAGCGTTCAGGCGCCGCCGTTCTGTCCCAGGCGGAGGACCACGCGTCCCTGCTCCAGGTAGACCGCCTGCTGCGTCGGGGGCATCGCACGGAACACCGCCAGCAGCTCCTCCTCGCTGTGGGAGCCGGCTTTGGTCGTATGCAGGTCGAGCAGGTAGTCGGTGGAAACGCCGAAGTACCGTGCGATCCGCCGCAGCATCTCAAAATCCGGCTCGCTGGTGCCCTGAACGTAGCCGCCGGCGGTCGACGGGGCGATTTGCAAGTCGAGCGCGAACTGTTTTTGCGTCACGCCACGCTCCTCGAGCAGTCCGCGCAGGATGTCGCTGAACTCCATTGTCTTTCCCTCCGAATCCATTTTCTGCAAAACTTCAAGATATTATACCAAAAACGGGAGGGAAGCCGCAAAAAATACGAGAAAATAGTTGACAAAACGAGAAAAACGTTATATAATGAAATAAAAAAACGGAGGAAAGCGTATGGAGAACAAGGACTGGATGACGGCGAAGGACAAGGAGATCGCGGAGAAATGGGAGGCGGCGAAGAACTACAAACCGAAGGGCGGAACGATCGGTCTGGGCATTTGGTGCCTGCTTTGCGTCGTATCCATCGCGTATCAGATGGCGGGGCAAGGCAAGAGCGCAGGGGAATTGTGGGAAGCGTTTATCGTAGCGGGGCTTTCCTGGATAGGTTTTTTCGTTTTGATTGCGGTTTTGGTTCGTCGTCACGGCGTTTATGTGCAGATGGAGTCTCTTCCGGAAGTAAAGGCGTATGAGAAGCGCAAGGAAGCGGCGGAAAAAGAGGAGCGCAGACGGCAGGAAGCGGCGTTCGAGGCTCGCGTTTCGTCCCTGAGACGGGGGCACGAGAAGAACGAGCTGATCGTTTGCGCGAGTGCGACGTTTGACGGGCATTACGACCGTGCCGGCACGCGTCAGGTCTATGTGGACGGGCGACCGTGCGGACAGGCGAGCCCGTGGGCGGTCCTCGGTTTGCCGTCGGGGCATCATTCTGTGTACGTCGTGTACACGGAAAGCGTCGGCGGAAGGATCTATCAGGGGCAAACCGACGCCGTTTCGGTCTGCGCGGACGAGGAAAGCGTGGTGCTTTACACCCGTAAGGACGGCACGAGCATCTATCCGAGCAAGGTGCGCGGCATCTCGTCGCTGGGCGAGGTCATCAAGGAAGCCGAGTCGGACGGTGCGCCTGCGCCGAATTTCTGAATAGCGGGAGAACGCGCCCCGGTTGGGGGCGCGTCCTTTTTTATGCCGTGCGGAACGGGATGCCGAGGGAGGCGGGGGATTCGAGGGCGGTCTGGGCGAGCTGCAGGGCGGCACGGGCGGCAAATTGGCGGTTCATCGCACGCGTGCCGTCGAATCGGTAGGTCTTGACCCAGACGCAGACGGGTGCGTTCGACGTTTCGGTCAACGCCACACCGTCCAGCACCTCACGGCGCAAAGCGACGGCGATGCACACCGTACCGACCGGCTTTCCTTCCGACTCGCCCGGACCCGCAACGCCGGTCGCCGACACCGCGACGTCCGCGCCCACGCGGGACAACGCCCCGACCGCCATCTCGCACGCGGTCTCCGGCGACACCGCCCCGAACCGCTCCAGCGTCTCCCGGCGCACGCCGAGCAGGTCCGCCTTCAGGTCGTTGCAGTAGGTCACGAACGACCCGCGAAAGACCGCGCTCGCCCCTGCGGGGTCGGTCAGCAGCTTCGCGATCAGCCCGCCGGTGCAGGATTCGGCGCAGGTGACGGTCAGTCCGCGCTTGCGGAGAAGGGTGTGCAGCTTGCTCATGTCAAAAATTCCTTCCTATTATTACATATAGCCTCACGGGCGTTCAAAGCCTTTCCTTCCCCCTTAGTATATCCGAAACCGAGCGAAAAAGCAAGGGACGGGTGCAAAAAGGCAAATTTTGTACGACTTGCACAAGAAAGCGTCTCATATTTTGGCAGAATGCAGCTTGACATCAATCCGCGGTTGTGCTATAATAAGGCAACTCTAATAGAAGGTAGGTAGTTTTGGATGCGTTTTAAGAAGCCGCTGGCCGTCCTGTTCGCCGTTTGCCTTGCGCTTTCGGCGTTGACGATGGCTGCATCCGCTGCAAATGAAGTTACGATCGCCGGTACGACGTACACCGTGATCTCCCCCAAGAGCATTGAGTTGACCGGCGAGGACGTCAAGCTGGACGACCGTGGCAAGGACCTGTCCGTCCTGTACGACGGCGACGTCAACCGCTCGGTCGAAAGCTTCGACAAACCGGGTTTGGTCATGGTCGCGAACCAGCAGGTCGTCGATCGCAAGGCGAAGGAAACGCCTGTCAACGTCACCGAGGATCAGAATCCGACGGCGTCGTTTGAGATGGATTTCGGCAGCAAGGTGTCGTTTGACACCGCGTACATCGCTATTTTCTATCAGCCGGTCGGTATCGGCGAGCCGGCGGACAACTGCGTGACCGTCGAAACCTCGGAGGACGGGGACGTCTGGTCGCCGGTGGGCGACGGGAAGTTCTATTACAGCCTGCCGAAGTGCCCGGATTACAATGCGGACGTCAACAAGGGCAACGGCTGGCCGTTCGTCGGGGAAGTTGCCGTTCCGCTCGGCGAGACGGTCGAAGCCCGGTATGTGCGGTATTCGTTCAAGTTCGGGACGATCCCGACGGAGCCGACGAAGTACCATTGGACCTTCTACACCAACGTGTACGAGTTCATGGATTTCTCGGAAATGGGCGTCGCGACCTACAAGGACGGTCGCAAGCAGAAGCAGTTGACGGCGAAGGACGTTGCGGACTACCCGGCTCTTCCCGGGGATTGGTTCGTCGATCTCAGCGACAAGCTCGAGG
>CANQVQ010000068.1 GCA_947627335.1 uncultured Clostridia bacterium
ATCTCAGCGGCCATCGCCGCGGAATGGGTCATGCCGGAGCAGCCGATCGTCTCGACGAGCGCCTCTTCGATGATGCCCTCCTTGATGTTCAGGGACAGCTTGCAGCAGCCCTGCTGCGGAGCGCACCAACCGATGCCGTGGGTAAAGCCGGAAATGTCCTTGATCTCGTACGCCTTGACCCATTGCCCCTCCTCGGGGATCGGAGCCGGTCCGTGCTTCGGACCTTTAGCGATCGGACACATCCGTTCAACTTCGCTGGAATACTGTAACATTTTCTTTCTCCTTTCGGGATCGTATATCGTTTTCTTTTTACGGGATAATTTCGCCGAACACCTCGCCGGACAGCCCTGCCGCGTTCGCTTCGTCCGTGTCGAGGTGGACCGCAGGCGCATACTTGTCGCTGACGCGGACGACGACTTCGCCGAAGGTCAGACCGCGTTCGCCGTCGACCTTGACCGAAACCACCTGCTTGTCCTGCAGCCCCATCTCCTCCGCCGTCGCGGTATCGAGGTGCAGATGGCGCTTGGCGGCGATGACGCCGTGGTCGATCTCCAGTTCGCCCGCCGGACCGACGATCTTGATGCCTTCCGTGCCGGCGAGGTCGCCGGATTCCCGAATCGGCGCCGTGACGCCGAGCGTGCGGGCGTCGGTGAGCGAAATTTCGACCTGCGTTTCCTTGCGGACCGGACCGAGGATCAGAACGTTGTTGATCGACTTTTTCGGACCGACGAGGTTGACCCGTTCGTTGCTCGCGAACTGCCCCGGCTGGGAAAGCATCTTCTTGACGGTCAATTCCTTGCCCGGACCGAGCAGGACTTCCAGATCTTCCTGCGTCAGGTGGACGTGTCTTGCGGATGTCTCCACGATGATCTTTTTCATAACAAACCCTACCTTCCTTTCGACTCTCTTTCAATTATACAACGCTTCGCCGGAAAAGTAAAGAGCTTTTTCGCAAAATTTCCGTCTCGCCCGAAAAAGTTTCGGGAAAAAGACGTTTTTTGCGCAAAAAGGCAAGCCCCGTATTGCGGGACTTGCCTTGTGAAAACGCAGAAAATCACTCGAGGATATTCGAGGTGATCTGATCGACGCCCATGGCAATGAGGTTCTGCGCGTCCTCCAGGCGATCGACCGTCCAGCAGTTGACGACGATGCCCTTCGCGTGCAGGTCGTCGACGGCTTCTTTGGTCAGGCAGGTGAAGAGCGCGTCGAGGTCGATTTTGTTGTCCACCAGCTTCTGGACGGTCTCCGGGCTGACGTCGCAGGTCAGCCACTGGGCGTTCGCCTCCGGCCAGACCTTGCGCAGATTGAGCAGGTTATCCAGCGAGAAGGAGATGAAGATGATGTTGTTTTCGTACTCGAACGAGCGAATGATGTCCAGCACCTCTTTCGCCTGCTCCACGGTATAGCTGCCCTTGAATTCCAGCACGCCGACCTTGCCGTAGCGCTTGCAGATCTTGACGTACTCCTGCAGGGTCGGCATCATCAGGTCGCCGCGGTCGAAGGTTTCGTCCCTGTCCTTGTACTGCAGACGGCGCAGGGATTGGAACGTGGAAACTTCGGGGACCATCTTGTCGATGCAGTTGCGGGCGGTGTCGTCGTCGTGGCAGAGCACGAAATGCCCGTCGCAGGTCTTGCGGACGTCCGTTTCGATGCCGAAATAACTGCGGTTGCCCGCCGCGACGAAAGCGGAGCAGGTGTTCTCCCGCTCGATGCCGGAAAGACCGCGGTGCGCGACGATCTTGGTCTTGCCGTGGTCGGGGATTTTGATCGTATCCATCATTTTGCTATGCACTCCTTACGGGATTGGATTGATACCGGTCGCCCGGTTCTTCGCACCCAGTATACCCCCGGTGCGAAAAAAAGTCAACCACGTTTTTGCCGTTTTTTGCGGCAAAAACAGGAAAATTCGGTTATTTTTTCGGATGCTGCTGGTCGGCGTAGAACCGCTCGAACGCGTACCCGTCGAAACCGGGGTCGTCCTCGCGCAGATCCGCAAGCGCAACTTCCCCGCCGCCCGTCTCCTTCGACTTCTTCCCGGCGAGCATGATCTTCACGCCCATCGTCATTTCCGGGACGGAAACCAGGTCGTTCGGCTTGCCTTCCAGCCACGCGCAGACGTGCTTGAGCATCGCTTCGTACAGTTTGTTGACGTCGAGCTTATAGGCGAAGCTGGTCTTGTTCGTCATGACCAGAGCCGTGGACGGCTGCCAGCCCTTCAGGCAGATATGGTAGCACGCGGTCGCGCCGGAAGCAAAGCGGACGAAATAGGAGTCCGTCGGCACGTCCCCGACAAGCCCGCTTCCGATAAACCGGCAGGAAACCGCCTTGTCACCCTGCAGGAAGCCGAGAATGGATTCAACGGAATGAATGGCGTAGTTGAATTCGTCCACGCCGACCATCGTCGAAACGTGCAGGATCTGTCCGCGTTCCTCGGCGGGAACGGCGAAGAAGCTGTCGCGTTCGTAGGTGTAGCGCATCGCGGAAGTGCCGAGGATGACCTTTCCGCTCGCCGCAAGCGCTTCGAGCGTTTTGCAGTCCCGCAGATTGCCGACGATGGGCTTGTCGATGAACACCGGGACGCCCGCGTCGAGGAAGGGCTTCGCCAGTTCGATATGGCGGTCCCAGTTACAGCTTTGGATAAAAGCGATGTCGATGTGTTTCGCCATCTCCGCAAGGTCGGTGTAACGCTTTTCGAGGTGGAATTTCTCCAGAAAGGCGTCGACTTCCCCGTCCGTGCGGAAGCCGTCGTTGTAAACGGCGGTATAGCGGGCGACGTCCCCCTGCAAGAGGATCTCCGCGAAGGACGGCGCGTGCGACGTGTCGATATTGACGGTCCCGATTCTGTACATCTTTTCTACGCTCCTTTTTGCTTTTTGCAACTGCATTGTAGCACACTTTTCCGTATATTGCAAGGGGGTACGCGAAAAAACCGCGGACCGTCCCACGGCTTTTTCGTTTGCGTTTTCAGTACAGCCGCACGGCGCAGACGGACAGATCGTCCGCGCAGGAGGACTGCGTGCGGGCAGCGGTCAGCACCGCCGACGCGACGGCGTGCGCGTTGCCGGCGGACGCCATGGGGAGCCGGTTCGCCTCGGCGCGGAGCGCGCCGGAGGAATCGCCGACCTGAAGCACCCCGTCCGACAGGAGCAGCAGCATATCCCCCTTGCGGACGCGGAAGGTACGCTTCTCGGCGATGACGTCCCGCATGATGCCGGCGGGCGGCGTCTTGGACTCGAACCGTCGGCAAACGCCGTCGCGGAACAGGAGCGTCGGCGCGGCGCCCGCTTTGATAAGCGTGGCGGAACAGGTGTAGCGGTCGATCTCAAGCAGGTCGATCGTGGCGAAAACTTCCTTTTCCTTCTGCTGCAGCGCCTTGTTGACCATCTGCAGTGCGTCGGCTTTATCCGCTCCGACGGTCAGCAGTTTCTCCAGCATAATCGCGGCGAGCCGGGAACTGAGCGCCGCGTCCCGCCCGGACCCCATGCCGTCCGACAGCAGGCAGTAGAAGTAGCCATCCTCCGTTTCAAAGAAGGACACCGTGTCCCCGCTGACCTTTTCACCCATCTTCGACGCCGTGCATTTGGCGTACTCCACGCGAAGGCGGGGCGCGGAGGTCAGTTTCATGACCGCGTACTCCCCGCCGAGCAGGAACTCCGGCTCGGACAGGTTCGTCCCGACCCGCTCCGACAGCGTCGCGGAAATACGGGCGGCGGAAGCGGACACCTCGCTCAGGCGCACCCCGAACACCTCGACGGTCCGCAAACGCGTCCCGGTCACGCGGACCCCGTCGCAGGGGATCTTCATCTCCCGCAGGGAATCCCGCACCTTCACGGCCGCCGCCTTGTCGTTCGTCCGCGACGCTTCCTCCCGCCGTGCGGCGGCGTCGAGGAGCGAGGAAAGGTTCGCGTATTCCGCCGCCATACGGCGGATCCCCTTTTCGCTCTCCTTCTCGCGCAGGGTCGGCAGGTTGTTGACCGTCTTTGACATGGCGCGGATGCTCGGACAGCGGCGGGTGATGTGCAGCGGCAGGTCGGGGATATGGATCACGCCCTGCTCCCGCATTCGGTCGACAAAGCAGTTGCAGATCTCGCTTTCGTCGAGATCGCAGCCTTCGCAGTTCCGGCAGAACGCCCGCACGACGGTCTGCACGCCCTGCACGGTTCGGTCGACGCTCTGCGGGGAAGCGTTTTCGGAAACCGTGTAAAACAGCCCGGAGAGCGAGGAGAAGGCGGCCGCATACTTTTCCAGCCGCAGGTCCTTCACTTTCAGCGGGGACGCCGCGGGCGGGAGCTTCTTCGGGACGTACTTTTGCAGCGGCAGGAAGCCCGCGCAGGACGCCAGCAGAAGCACCGCCGCCGGAAGCGCCGTCGCGCTGTCGGCGAGGTACCAGTAGCCGGAAACCGAGATCATGTACGCCAGCAGCAGCGCCAGAACTTCCGAACCGGGCGCGAGCAGACCGTAGGTGATGCCGACCACGCCGAGCGCGCCCGCCGAAGCGCCGCCCGCGGTCAGTCCGCAAAGCAGACCCGTCACGCAGCCGAACGCAAACCCTTTGTTCCGCGCCATACAGAGCGTGAACACCGCACCGACCGGCAGGGCGAGCGGCGCGCCGAACGCGGAAAAGGGACGGAATACCTGCGTGAGCGCGAACGCACAGCCGAGCAGCGACAGGTCGTAGAACCGTCCCTGCTGCAGGAACTGGCAGAACAGCCAGCAGAACGCCGGAATAAAGACCGAAAGCCCCGCCGTCATGACGGTCTGCGCCGGCGTATCCGCGCCAAGCAGGCTCCCGATCGACATGAGCAGTGCGGCGGTGGACGCGAAGAACATCCGATACAGATTTTTCGCCGGTTTTTCCGCTTTTGCGGACGAAAGCAGTTCGCGCAGCTTCGCCTTCCCCGTTCTGCCGCTCCCCCGCTTCTCCGCGGCGCACAGCGCGAGATAGCAGCCGAGCAGGCACACGAACAGCGTGAGCCGCCCCGACCCGCAGAAAGGAAGCGCCGAAACGCACCCGAGCAGGAGAGCCGGTCGGCACTTCTCCGAAGCGCAGAGCAGCGCGACGCCGAACGGGTGCGCTCCCTCCGCGAGCGACGCGCAGGAAAGCAGAAATCCGCCGGAGAAAGCGAGCAATTCCTCCCGCTTTTCCGCAAGTTTTCGTTTCAATACCGAAAGATCCATGAACATCCTTCCCCTTTACCATCCGTTTTCTGCCGACGGGCGTTGACCCGTGGCGGTATGTTTGATTATACGACGGACGGGCGGCGGGGCGTGTCGAAGGGACGGAACGGTTTTTCTGTTCTTTTGCACTCTTTTCGCCGGTTTGGGCTTTTGCGGCAAAAAAAGTCCCGCGTTTGTAAAAGACGCGGGAACATTCGGTATCGAATGCTGTTTTTGCGGGATCCGGTTAAACGGTGGTCTTCCCTGCCAGAATCCGCTGATAATCCTCGAAATTCCGCCGCAGCAAGGCGGGCGTGTCCAGCCCGTACGGGCACTTCGACGTGCAGTGTCCGCAGCGGATACAGTCGTTGACCTTTTGCATCATCGCCCGGCTTTCCGGCGTCAGCCAGCCGGCGGACGGGCTGCGGCGAATCAGCTGGGACATACGGGCGCAGGTGCTGATCTGGATCCCCTGCGGGCAGGGCATACAGTATCCGCACGCCCGGCAGAAGTCGCCCTGCAGTTCCCTGCGGTCCTTTTCGACGGCGGCAAGCAGCTCGTCCGTCAATGCCGGCGGGGATTCGCCGTAGGAGATAAATTCCTCCAGCTCCCGCAGCCGCTGGACGCCCCAGATCGGCAGGACGTTTTCAAACTGCGCCATCCACGCGAAAGCCGCCTTCGCGTTCGTCAGCAGTCCGCCGGAAAGCCCCTTCATCGCGATGAACCCGACCTGCTTTTCCGCGCACAGGCGGACCAACGCAAGGTCCGGCTCCGACGCGAGGTGGCAGAACGGGAATTGCAGCGTTTCATACAGCCCGGAACGGACCGCTTCCTCCGCCGTGCGCAGGCGGTGATTGGTGATGCCGATATGGCGGACAAGTCCCTGCTCCTTCGCTTCCAGCATCGCTTCGTACAGTCCGCTGCCGTCGCCCGGGGTCGGGACGGACGCGGGATTGTGGAACTGATACAGATCGACGTAGTCCGTGCGCAAATTCCGCAGGGATTCGTGCAGGTCCCGCCAGAAGCCGTCGGCGGTCGACGACGCGGTCTTGGTCGCGAGGACGATCTGCGGTCGCACGTCCGCGAGCGCAAGCCCGATCTTGCGTTCGCTGTCCGAATAGGCACGGGCGGTATCGAAAAAGACGATGCCCGCGTCGTATGCCCTGCGGAGCAGAGCGCAGGCGTCCCGTTCCGAAATACGCTGGATCGGCAGAGCGCCGAAGCCGTTCTTGGGTACCGTGACGCCGGTTTTCCCGAGGGTGACGGTTTGCATGAAAAATCCCTCCCGTTGACGGAAATGATGGAAAGAAAACAGGGAGCGGACGCGCCGCGTCCGCCCCGATCAAATTCAGTCTTCCTTTGCGAACGCACAGATGACGTCCGCCGCCTTTTCGATCCCGAGCGCACCGCTGTTGAGCAGCATATCGTAATTCCGGCGTGCGCCCCAAATGCTGTCGGTAAACTCCTCGTAATGACGCGCACGGCGCTTATCCGACTGCGTCATCAGCTTTTCCGCCTTCGACGGATCCTCGCCGTACTCCTCGACGATGCGCTTGACGCGGGATTTCTTATCCGCGTAGATGAATACGCGCAAGACGTCCGAACGGTCGCGCAGGATATAGTCCGCGCACCGACCGACGATGACGCACGGCGACTCGGCGAACTTCAGGATCACGTCCCGCTGCGCGAGAAAGACCTGCGTATTCAGATCAAGCGGCGCGCCGGTCTGGTTGACGTAGCCGTAGCTCGTACCGATGGCGAGGTCGTAAAGGAAGGAGCGGGTGACGATCTGATCGTTTTCCTCGATTGCCTCCACGGCCAGCCCGGAGTGCTTCGCGGCTTCGTCCACCAACTCGCGATCGTAGTACGGTACGCCGAGCTTCTGCGCGACCAGCTTGCCGATGGTACGCCCGCCGCTGCCGTATTCGCGACCGATGGTGATGATTTTCATAAAATGACCATTCCCTTCATTGGTATTCCGGCAAATACAGTATAGCATACTTCTTTCCGTTTGTCAACGAAAATCGGGGTCAATCTATGAAAAAACCGCAGATTGTACGCAAAAGCGGTTCGGTTTTTGTGCTTTTTAACGGAAACGACGAGCTGATTTGCCCTCAAAGGAATGCGGCATCCTTCAGCATCGGACGGCACGTTTCTTGGGCGATGATGTAATGCTCGAGCAGCTTGACACCGTGCATTTGCAGGGTCAGGCGGACTTTTTCGGTAGCCATCCGGTCGGCATACGACGGTTCGAGGGTGCCGTTCGGGTGGTTGTGGGCGAGCAGGACCGACGCCGCTTCGAGGCGGACCGCCATATCGACGATCGGGTCGAGCAGGAACTGTGCGGAGTCCCCGTCGCCGACGATGCACTGCCGGGAAAGCATTCGACCGGCTTTGTCCAGATAAAAGATCAGGAGATGCTCCTTGCCGAATCCGCGGAACTGGGACGGCAGATAGACGTCCAGGAAACGCGGATCCGAAAAGAAGAGCCGGGCGGACAGGTAAAGCGAACGGCTCAACAAGTGCTGCAGCAGGAAAAAGAAACATTCCGTCCCCGGCGAGAGCTTGGCGACCGTGCGCAGCTCCTCCGGCGTCGCGAGCAGGACGCTTTCGAGGCAGCCGAAATGGTCAATGAGCGCCGCAGCGACGCTCGCCGTGTCCACGCGTGGAACGGAATAGTACAGCAGGATCTCCATCAATTCGCACTCCGTCATTGCGCCCGGTCCGGCTTCCATCAGCCGATCCCGCATCCGTTGACGGTGTCCTTCGTGGGGTCTGGGTTCTCGTGAAGTTTTCTTCGCCATGACATCAACCTCCGTTTTCTTCCGGCGGATTTTTTGTTTCAAGTTGTTTTTTGATGACCTTCTGACGGGCAAACTCCTCCCGTTCCTTCTCCGAAAGCGCTTCCGTGATGACGGCGATGGCTTCGGTATAGCGGGGGATCATGATGTTTTTCAGGGCGTTTGCGCGCTTCTGCGTCTTGCGGATGCCCTCCGCGAGGCGAAAGACGCCGCTTTCCAGCTCCGCAAGCTGCACCGTCAACTGTCGGGCTTCGTTGAACTTCAGATACGCGACGTCGAGGTTGACGTCGGTTCGATGGAATCCGCCCGGGGCGGACGGCGGAACGTATTCGTCCCGCACCGACGGGATCTCCACCCCCATGACGCTCCGCCCGGACAGGCGAAGCGAGTCGTCGAGCGGGACGGATGCGGCGATCTCGTCGACGATGCCCAGCAGGATATTGGAGCGCCGCAGGGCGTCGTACGCCTCCTGATAGGTCTGCCGAATGCGCATCTGAATATCCTGCGCACGGTCGATCATGCCGAGCGTTTCGCGAATGAGAATGTTGCGCTTGCGGTCGAGCAGCTCATAGCCGTTCTGCGCGAGCGCGAGGGTTCGCTTGAGGCGCAGCAGGTTGCTTTTGGTCGCGACGATCCGCTCCGCCATGGTCAGTCACCCTCCCCAAAATGCTCGGAAAGCAGTTTCGGGTCAAGACGGTCCATTTCGGACGCCGGAAGCAGTTTCAGCATCTCCCAGCCGAGGTCGAGCGTTTCCTCGATGGAACGGCTCTCGTGCTGCCCCTGCGCGATGAAACGAGTTTCAAACGCCTGCCCGAACTGCAGGTAGC
>CANQVQ010000069.1 GCA_947627335.1 uncultured Clostridia bacterium
GATATACAGCGAATACGTCCTGCGGTGCATCCGAACCGCCTACAACAAGGCGCTGGACCTGCAGAACAACGAGAACGCCACGTCGTCCGACCGCTTCCTCGCCGCAAGCAGCCTGCGCTATGCGATAGGCAAGAGCGGCTCGTTCGCCGCGCAGACCAAAACCTATGAACCGATCCAAAACGCGATCCTGCTGACCGGCATCAATCTGACCATCCGCACCGACGACGCGTCCCTCTACACCCCCGGGACAAGCATCCTCGGCAAAAACCTCGCTTTCACGCGGATGCTGCTTTTCCGCAGGGCGGAGGACGGCAGCTACAAGCTCGCGTTATCGTCCTGGGGCGGGATGTGGGACGACGCCGCGGGAGACGACGCGGGAACCGTCGGGATCCTCGGATTCAGCACCGTCCCGGAGGACTGCCTGCTGGTCGCGGTCCACGGGGACGACGGGAACGGCGAATACAACCGTTACCTCGCGGAAAGTACGGAGCTCGGGCAGACGCTCTACCTGTGCGGGGTGGACATGGATTCCCAAACGCTCGACGTGTGCGCCTTCTGCGTGGTCACCGACGACGCCCAAAACCTGATCCCGGACGACGACGAGATCCCTGTCATCCCGGGTATGCCGGACGTCCCGGACGTTTCGGACAGACCCGACGACCCGGAAAACCCGACCGTCCCGGCGAAAGGGGACGTCAACGGGGACGGCGTGCGGGATTCCATCGACTACATGATGCTCAAGCGGCACTGCCTTGGGACGTTCCGGCTTGCCGAGGGCGCCCTCGGTGCGGCGGACGTCAACGGCGACGGGACCATCAACGCCACCGATTATATGATGCTCAAACGGCATTGTCTCGGGACCTATCGGATCGGTGAATAAAAATTTTGTTGAAAGTGTCCAAAAATCGAGTGCTTTTTTGGGATGCGATGAAGCTTGACAACGGCGTCGATTTGCCGTATAATGAAGGTACAAATACTTTTGAAAGGGAGAAAAAACTATGAAGCTCAGAAGCAAGTTCCTCTGTTTGGTTCTGTCCGCACTCATGGTGCTGACCGTCTGCGGGACGCTGTTCGTATCGGCGACCGGGCATACGGTGGACACCGGCGCGACGTACAACAAGGAAACCTACAACAGTTGTACCGTCCATACGCTGACGTTCAACACGGACGATTACGTCGTCATCCCGTTCGCGGGCTATGCCGGCGGAGTCAACACGTTGAAGAATCATTTTGAAAAAGCGCCGGATTTCGGCTTTGAGCCGGTCGGCGCCATCAACGGCGACTTCTTCGCGATGTCCACCGGCTACCTGAACGACTACCTCGTCACCAACGGCGAAGTCGTCGTCGGCGATACCGGGCTGCACGCGGACGACGGCATGACCTGCATCATGCCCGACGGTTCGTTCAAGACCGTCGCCGCTTCGCAGCTTCGGTTTACCACCTATTTCAACGGCACGGAGATCTCCGGCGGGATCGGCTACGTCAACCGCCGTCCGAGCCGCAGCAGCAGTGAAGGCTGGACGGACGCCATCTACTATTTCGACCAGTATGCCGCAAACGACAAGTGCCCGCTGGCGGGCGTCGCCGTCCTCTGCGAAAAGCTGGACGGCACCGTGCTCTCCATCGGCGGCACGCTCAAAGCGAAGGTGCTTTCCGTCGAGGAACGTGATCACGCCAACGGCATCAACCCCGAAAAGGATCAGTTCCTGCTGTACGTCCGCAGCACGTCCGCGCACGCCAAGCAGCTGTCCGCGCTGAAGGCGGGCGACTCGGTCATCATCTCGACCGCGGAAACGGTCGCGGAATCCGCGGAAACCGTTTCGCAGGCGACCTCCATCCTCGCCAACATCGGCTACATCGTCAAGGACGGCAAGAACATCGCTAAGGACCCCGCCTTCAACCAAACCGACCCGCACGGCAACACATACCATGCGCAGTGGAGCGCGTTCGGGACGAAAGCCGACGGCACTTGGGTGTTCTTCAGCACCACGGGCGCCAGCGGTTCTGCCGGTCTGACCCTGCCGCAGCTCGCCGACTACGCAATCGCGCAGGGCTGCACGAACGTCATTCGTCTCGACGGCGGCGGATCGACCTCCATGTACCTCAGCAATACCGGCAGCGGAAAAGCGGGCTACGCGATGTCCACCACGCGGAACCTTCCGGACTGCCTGATGGTCGTCAAGCGTTCCAGCACGGCGCTTCAGCCGTCCGAGGAAGCCAAGACCGCCCTTTCCGACCTCATGGAGCAGGCGGGTTCCTCCGACGACGATGCCGTCAAAGAGGCGCTGGAATACGCGCAGAGCGTTCTTGACAACGAAAAAGCGGTTTCCGGCGACTACACGTTCGCCGCCATGCGGCTGCAGGAAGCGCTGTCCGGCAAGAGCGAACTGGCGGAGCTGCTCGGCAAGGCCGCCGGCGTCTCCTTCACGGATTACAGCGAATACGCCCTGTCCCAGCTGCGCGAAGCGTATGCGGAAGCCACCGGAGTCTTCGGAGACGCCGAAGCGACGCCGGACGAAGTCGATGTCGCTCGTGAACGCCTCGCAAAGTGGCTCGAATCCACGGACGCCCTCACGGTGGGCGGCACGACCTATCCGAAGCTGGAAAGCACGAACGCATTCTATCTGACCGATTTCAATTCCAAGATTTACTCGAACTATACGATCATCTTCACCCCCGGGCAGAGCATCGTCGCTACCACCGCCAACCTGACATGGTCCGGCGTCGTTCTGCTCCGCAAGAACAACCACGGCGCATACGTCGTTGAAAAGTATTTCTTCGGAAACGGGAACAACGACTACATCTACAGTCAGCTCGGCTTCGAGGACAACGTCGTCCCGGAGGACTGCCTCGTCATCGGTGCGCACGGTGTAGCGACCGATCCCGTCAGAGATGCCGCGACCGCCGGCAGCGTGCTGGTCCCGCACGGGTTCAATATTGAAGAACAGACCATCGGTTTCGGCGCTTACTTCTCGTTCGAACCGGCGTCCGCCGATGGACACGTGTACGACTGGAAGACCACGAAGAAAGCCACCTGCACCGAAGCCGGTTCGCAGATCCTCACCTGCACGATCTGCGGCGAAACGACCGGCTCCGAACGGATCATTGAACCGCTCGGTCACATCATGGGCGAATGGGAAGTGACCAAGGAAGCGGAACCGGGTGTTCCGGGCGAAGAAACGCGTGTCTGCAAAGACTGCGGTGAAAGCGAAACCCGTGAATACAACGTCCATGAGCACGAGTACGAATGGAAGGTCACGCAGGAGCCCACCTGCACCGAAGCCGGTTCGCAGATCCTCACCTGCAAGACCTGCGGCGAAACGACCGGTACCGAACAGACCATCGAACCGCTCGGACATCTCATGGGCGAATGGGAAGTGACCAAGGAAGCAAAACCGGGTGTTCCGGGCGAAGAAACGCGTACCTGCGAGAGATGCGGCGAAAAAGAAACCCGTGAATACACCGTCGACGCTCCCGCCGGCAAACTCGGCGACGTCAACGGCGACGACGAAATCAACGCGAACGACTATATGCTGGTCAAGCGTGCGGTGCTCCACACCTACGTACTGGACGACAGCGTGAAGGTCTACGCGGACATCAACGGCGACGGCGACGTCAACGCGAACGACTATATGCTGATCAAGCGTGCGGTGCTTCACACCTACCAGCTCCCGGAAACGCTCCCGGAAAAGTAAAGCGTAAAGACGCGTTCCGTCGGGCAAAAACAGACGCCGCGGGGAGTTCCCCCGCGGCGTTTCCGCAAGAAGCACAAAAAAGAAGGGAGGCATTTGCCATGCAGCTCCAGGAATCCGGGGAAATGTACCTGGAAACCATCCTCGTCCTGACGCAGCGGGGGATCCCGTTCCGTTCCATCGACATCTGCGAAGAAATGGGGTATTCCAAGCCCAGCGTCAGCCGCGCCATGGGCATCCTGCGGCAGGGGGAATTCATCACGGTGGACGCGGGCGGCTATATCGCCCTGACGGAGACCGGGCGGGAGATCGCGGAAAAGATCTACGAGCGGCACCGGGTGCTTTCCGCGTTCCTCATGAAACTCGGCGTGGACAAGGAAACTGCCGCGGCGGACGCCTGCCGCATGGAGCACGTCATCAGCGACCGCTCGTTCGCGGCCCTGCGGGCGTATCTGCACGAGAAGGACCTCGACTCCCCGCCGAAGTGAAAACGCTTTCGAAGGGGGACCACAATCGCGTCGCCGGTGCTGCGCGCCGTCTTGCTCTGCGTCCCCCCCTCGAATACTCCCCCCTCGTCGAAAACCGGCTTGGCTTGCGCCACTTCTGACGCCGCCATCGCCGGTTTTCTCTTGAGGTGTTTCGGAGCCGGCACGTGTCCGTCTCCGAAACATTATTTTATTGCATTTTTGCCTTCTTCAGATTTTTGAAAATTCGTACGCCCCGGGAACGGTCGTTTCCGAGGGCGTTTTCTGTTTTTACGGATCTTTCGGCGGAGCGGCGGGCTTGCCATCCGATTCCCCGTCCGGGCTTTCGTCCTTCGGCGCCGCCTTTTTGCGTCGGGTCCGGCGGTCGTCGTTCTGCCGGGACTTCAGGTACGCGTCGAGCGTCTCCTGCCAATGGCGCGGAGCGTGCATGACGAAGAAGAAGCTGACCTTCTCCTTTCCCTTCTTCGCACGCTCATAAAGCATATCCTTGAACCGCTCGTAGCGCACGACGATGCCGGATTTCGCCGCCCAGCCGCGCAGTTTCCCCGCGAGCTGGAACGCGCACGCAAGATCGACAAGCAGCACGCCGTAAAAAACGCCGAGGAAAAACCAGCAAAACGGATGCTCTGTAAACCAACCGATGCACTTCAGGGCGACCCCGTGCAGGAGAAACCGATACCCCGCACCGCAAATCGCCCACAGGGAGGAATACAGCGGACAGATCACGCCCTGCACGTTGCCGAAATTTTCGGTGTAATCCCACAAACGCAGGTTCATCCCTTTGAGCAGAGCGATCCCGGTCAGGTACTCCAGCACCGTCATCGCCAACGTGATAAGCAGGACCGGCAGGATCGCGTTCAGCCACGCGTACCCGGTGTCCACCCGCCCGCAGAGCAGGCAGATCAAGTACATCAGGACAAGCCCCGTCCCGTACAGCGGAAGCACCGGACCGGTCAAAAATCCCGGATTGCACCAATTCCCGTGATCCAGCCGCCTCGCGACGAGCTCGATACACCACCCCAAAAAACTGCCGACGCTGAACAGAAACGCAAGGGACAAGAATAGTTCCATACGAGCCACGCTCCCTTCCCGATCGTTCGGCGCGACGCCTTAGACGCGGAAATCCATTTCCGGGTTTTTCAGCACGATCGGCTCTCGGCGGGGATGGACGACCTCCAGAAGCGCCGCGAGCGCTATGAGAGCGCAAAGCAGGGACGACAGCGTGCCGAGCACCGGGATGACGCCCAGCACGGAGATCCCGGCGCTGAGCAGCAGCGACGCGGGGATCGCGCTCCAGCGAGACAGCAGCACCCGCGCAAGCAGCAGCGCCGTGATTGCCTTCGACGCCGCGATCACCAGGAAGTACGCGAGCAGCAGCACCGCGCCGACCGACATCGTGTAGCCGAGCAACAGCAGCAGCACCCCCGCGAACGGGAGCAGCAGCAGCGGCGCGAATCCGCGCAGGCAGAACGCGAACGGGTGCGCCTTCAGCATCCCGGCGACGCGGTCCGACCGCTTCGCAAACAGGAGCGCGCAGAACAGCGTCAGCGCCAGCCCGGAAAGCAGGCTGACCGCCAGGGACAGCAGCGTGTCGACGACCGGTCCGTTCTGCTTTTCAAACGCCACGCGTCCCTCGAACGCGGACCCGGCGAGCGAGCGTTCGCCCGAATCCGTCGGGGAGGCGGCGACGACCGGCTCGGACGGCGAGAGGATCCTCGCGGAATCGAATTCCGCCCCGTCGATCAGGACGACCTTGTCCGCCTCGCAATAGAGTTCCCCGGTGACTTTGCCGGCGAGATACACGGTGTCCGCTTCGACCCGCAGGTTCCGGCAGACGCCGTCGAATACGACGGTTTCCCCGGCGATCATCACGTCGTTCGCCGAAAATGTTTCGTCGCACTGCACGGTCAGCCCCGCGACCGTCACGTTCCGCCCGACTTCCCCTTGCAGCCGCAGAGCGGACGCGAAGGCGCGGATACTGCCCCGCACCGCCCCGCGAACGTCCAGTTCCATGGCGAAAGCGAGCAGATCCCCCGTGACCGTGTCCTCAACCGTCAGGCTGTCCGAAAACAGATAACTGTCCTCGCCGACCTCCGCGTCCGACGCGGCGGACGCCGGAAGCACCGTCACGACCGTCAGCAGCAGGACGGCGAGCAGACAGGAAATCGCTTTTCCATAGCGTTTCATATGCAAAACCCCATTCCTTTCGCAATTCGCGGCGGAAATCCCCCGCCGTTTTACTTTTCCCCTCTATTATACAGGAAAGTCGTCCGTTTTGCAAGTATGTTTTGCAAATCTGTTTCATAGGATGGAAACAAAAAGATGTTGGAGGGTCCCGCCTTGCCAAAGGAATCGCAAAAAGTTGCCCCGTCCCTGCTGAAGGGTGCGGCGGTCATGACCGTGTTCGCTCTGTGCGGCAAACTGCTCGGCGTGCTGCTGCGGCTGTACCTGACTTCGCGCATCGGCAGCGAGGGGATCGGGCTGTATCAGCTCGTCATGAGCGTATACGGGCTTTTCTCGACGGTCGCGACGGCGGGACTGACCGTCGCCGTCTCCCGGCTGGCGGCGGAAAAGGCGGCGAGCGACCTGTCGAACGCGTCCCTGCTGCTCAAGGCGTCCGCCGTCGCGGGGCTGGCGGTCAGCCTGCTTGCGACGGTTTCCCTGCTCGGCACGGCGGATTTCTTCGCCCGTGTGGTCGTGCAGGACGTCCGAACGGCGCCCTCCCTGCGGATCCTCGCGCTCTCCATGCCGTTCATGGCGGTCGCCGCCTGCTTCAAGGGGTGGTTCATCGCCAGACGGCAGGTGCTTCGCAGTTCCTCCGCGTCCCTGTTCGAGCAGTGCGTCAAATTCGCCGTCATGGCGTTCTTCCTCAACGGCGTCATGGCGCACACGAACGACCTCGGTACGCTCTGCACCGGCATCGTGCTGGGCGTGACGATCGGGGAATGCAGTTCCTTCTGCTACCTCTGGATCGCCTACCGCTTCCTGCGCGGACGGGTCGCCAGGCGGGATTACCGCCCGACCGAACGCTTTTCGGACAGCCTGCGCTCCCTCTGCAGCGTCGCCGCCCCCATCGGGCTTTCCATCGTCATCACCTCCCTGCTCCACACGGCGGAGAACCTGCTGCTCCCGTCCGTTTTCCAGCGCTACGGCGGGGACCGTGCGGAAGCGCTCTCGCAGTTCGGGATCATTCGCGGAATGGTCATTCCGCTGCTGTTTTTCCCGTTTGCGTTCCTGCAAAGTCTGGTTTCCGTGATGATCCCGGAAATTTCCCGTCTCGGCGTTTCGGACGGGAAGGAGGCACGGGACAGGCAGATCGGTCGCATCCTGACCGTCGCGGTCCTGTTCGGGGTCGCCGCCGGAGGGCTGTTCTTCTTCCTGCCGGAGGAACTCGGGCAGACCTTTTACCCCGGGCAGGACGTGACCCACGCGCTCCGCCTGCTCGCGCTCGTCAACCCGTTCATGTATGTGCAGACCATCTGCGACGGATTGCTCAAGGCGGTCGACGGGCAGAAGTACACCCTGCGCTACAGCGTCTACAACTCCCTGCTCCGGCTCGCGGTCATCTACACGCTCATTCCGCTGACCGGGGCGGAGGGGTACCTGCTCCTGCTGATGCTTTCCAACACGTTTGAATTCGCCCTTTGCTACCGACGGCTGAAAAAGTACGCGAAGTTCTCGGTCGGGGTCCTGCGCGGCACGCTCGCGCCGATCGGGAGCGCCCTGCTCGGCGGACTGCTCGCCCGTTTGGTCCTCCGCCTGCCGACGTTCGCGCAGGCGTCGGCGGTGTCCGCCGCGATGGCGGGCACGGCGGTGTATTTGGGGGTGTTCCTGCTGCTGACCCTGCCGCTGTACCGCCAATTCCTGCCGTCCTATAAGCGTCGGGAGCGCGCCGCCGCATGAGTTGGCTGCATTACCTCCCGCCCCGATTCCTGCCGGCGGTGCAATCGCTGCCGGACCCGCTGCGCGGACAGGTCACGGAGGTGCGCCTGCGGCTGGGCAAGCCGTTTTCCGTCACGGCGGGCGGAAAAAATCTCCTGCCGGACGGCGAGGGGCGTCTGCGTACGACGGCGGACGCGCTTCGGGCGACCGAAGCGGACATCGACGAAATGCTCGCCCGTCTGACCGAAGGTTCGCTTTACGCGTTCGAGGACTGCATGGCAAACGGCTACCTGCCCCTGCCGGACGGCTGTCGGGCGGGCGTCGCGGGGGACGCGGTGCTTGCTTCGGACGGGAAACTGCGTTTTCGGGCGATCACGTCGGT
>CANQVQ010000070.1 GCA_947627335.1 uncultured Clostridia bacterium
CCATTTCGCCATTGTGGACGAGGTGGACTCCGTTTTCATCGACGAAGCGCGGACGCCGCTGATCATCTCCGGCGCCGGGGAGGACTCGAGCGAACTCTACGGCAAGGCGGATCGGTTCGCCCGCACGCTGAAATGCAAGCGCATCAAGGAATTCGACCGCAAGACCAGCGACGCGGAATACGAGGAGGACTATATCGTCGACGAAAAGGCAAAGACGGCGGTCCTGACCGCGAACGGCGTCCGCAAGGCGGAAGCCTACTTCAACGTCGAAAACCTCGGCGACGCGGAGAACAACGAACTGATGCACTACATCAACAACGCCCTGCACGCCCACGGCTGCAAGCAGCTTGACATCGACTATGTGATCAAGGACGGCAAGGTGCTTATCGTCGACCCGTTCACCGGGCGCATCATGTACGGCAGGCGGTACAACAACGGTCTGCATCAGGCGATCGAAGCGAAGGAGGGCGTCGAAGTCGCGAGCGAAAGCAAGACCCTCGCGACCATCACCTTCCAGAACTATTTCCGCCTCTATGACAAGCTCTCCGGCATGACCGGCACGGCGATGACCGAGGAGGACGAATTCCGCGAGATCTACGCGCTCGACGTGGTCGAAGTGCCGACCAATCTGCCGATGATCCGCACCGACCACAACGATCTGGTCTTTAAGACGCTCGAAGCGAAGAACAACGCCATCGTGCAGTGCATCAAGGACTGCCACGAGAAGGGGCAGCCGATCCTGATCGGTACGGTGTCGGTCGAAAAGAGCGAACAGCTTTCCGGCGTCCTGCGCCGCAACGGGATCCCGCATCAGGTGCTCAACGCGAAGTACCACGACCGCGAAGCGGAGATCATCGCGCAGGCGGGCAAGTTCGGCGCCGTCACGATCGCGACGAACATGGCGGGACGCGGTACCGACATTCAGCTCGGCGGCAACGCCGAATACCTCGCCAAACAGCAGATGCGCAAGGAGGATTTCCCGGAGGAATTGATCGCCGAGGCGGACAGCTACGGCGTGACGGAGGACGAAGCGCTGATCGCGGCACGCAAGCGGTTCAACGAACTGAAGGACTCCTTCCGCCCGGAAATCGAAGCGGAAGCGGAAAAGGTCCGCAAGGCGGGCGGATTGTTCATCCTCGGCACCGAACGGCACGAGAGCCGACGGATCGACAACCAGCTTCGCGGTCGTGCGGGGCGTCAGGGCGACCCGGGCGAGAGCCGATTCTACCTGTCGCTGCAGGACGATCTGCTGCGCATCTTCGGCGGGGACCGTCTGTCGGCGGTGACGTCGATGATGCCGGACGACCAGCCGATCGACGCGAAGATCCTCTCGAATAGCATCGAAAGCGCTCAAAAGAAGATCGAGGGGACCAACTTCGACCGACGCAAGAACGTCATCGCGTACGACGACATCATGAACCAGCAGCGCGAACTGATCTACGGGCAGCGTCGGGAGGTGCTGGAAAACACGGACGTCAGCAAGACCGTCAAGGGGATGCTCTCCAAGTTCGTCGAGGAAAGCGTGGAGCAGGCGACGCAGTCGGACCTGCCGGACGAATGGGATCTTGCGGGATTGCAGAACGAATTCGGTCCGTTGGTCGGTCTGCAGGACGAATTCGATTTCGACCAGGAAAAGCTCGGCACCGTGACGCGGGAGGAACTCGTCGAAACCCTGCAAAATCTGGTTTCGGCGAAGTACGAAAAGCAGGTCGAGACGTTTACCCCGGAGGTTTTCCGCATGATCGAGCGGAATATCCTCCTGCGTGCGGTCGATCACAACTGGATGGACTATATCGACGCGGCGGAGGATCTGAAGGGGAGCATCGGGCTGAACGCGTACGCCCAGCGGAACCCGATCGTGGAATACAAGATCGCCAGCAGCGAGATGTTCGAGCAGATGACCGCGGACATCCGCGCCGAAACCTCCCGCATCCTGCTGACCATCGTCAAGGTCGAACAGGCGCAGCGCCGCCAGGTCAGGACGGTCGCTTTCGGGCACGGCGGGACGCAGGCGCAGCCGCAGAAGAAGCCGCAGGCGCCGACTACGGTCCGGCGGGACAGGAAAGTCGGACCGAACGACCCCTGCCCCTGCGGATCCGGCAAAAAATATAAGAAATGCTGCGGCTCGGTGACGGGACCGTCGGACACGCAAAGGACGAACTGATCTATGGGCTTCGGAATCGCGTTTCTCGGCTACTGCTTCCTGTTCCTGCACGCGGCGGGACTCGGCGCGGTCGGCGCGCCGATGCTTGCTTACGGGTTTTTCCTCGCTTCGCGTTTGGACCCCTATTTCCTCGGCGCTTCGATCTCCGCCCTGTTCATGCTCCCGCGTGGGATTTTCGTGCTGCTCAATGTGCTTTTGCCGGCGGCAGGGGTCGATCTTGACCTGTCTTTGCGCTTCCCGTGGCTGGATCTGAGCAGCTACCTGCTGTTCTTCATCGCGTGGTTCTTCCTGATCTTCTACCAGTGCATGGGCGTCCGCCGCATCGCGACGAACTGCGGGCATGAGAAACTGCAGCGGACGGCGTCGCGGCAGATGTACCTGTCCGCCGTGTTCATCCTGTTCGCCATCTCGCTCGTCGTCGGGCAGAGTATCCTCGACGACCCGCGGATCCTGCTGATCGGGTATATCGCGTTCTACGTCATCCTGCTGTTCAACCTGTTCTTTACCCATACCTGCCAGGTGATGATCACGAGCGAAGGGCAGTATGAAAAGGACAAGCAATATGTCGCGGAGCAAAACCGTCTTGCCGCAAAAAAACGGCAAGCCGACATGGAAAAGGAGCAAGAATACCGTGAAAGGAAGCAACGCCGCAAGCGGAAATGAATATCTGTCCCGCATCGTGCTTCTGCTGACGTTCGCCTGCGTCCTGCTTGCCAACCCGTTCTGGGGGCTTGCGGACCTTTTGCCGGACGTCGTCGCGTGGGTGCTCGTCTGGGTCGCCCTGCGAAAACTCGCCGAATGCAACGAAAATCTCTTTCAGGCGCGGAAGCGGACGGTCTGGCTGGTCGTCGTCGAGGTGCTGAAGCTGGTATGCTGGCTGTTGCTGCGGCGCTCGACGCTCAGTTCCAACCGTATGCTCGCCGTGCTGCTGTTCTGCGGCGGGGAAGCCGCCTTGCTGGTGCTGTTCCTCCGTTCTTTCCTGACGGGCGTGGAGGAGATCTCCCGCGAGGCGGACTGCGACAAGGCGTACCTGAAAATCGAGAATCTGCGCTTCCTCGGGACGCTGTTCGCGGTCGCACGGTCGGTCTGCGCGTTCCTGCCGGAGCTGACGTCGATCGCGGAGTTGTACCTCGAAAATCCCGAAGAATCGTTCGGCAGACAGACCGGCGAACAAATGCTGAATCTGCTGCGGCAGTTCGCGTCCTCGCGGGAGCTCCTGCTGGTCTTCTTTTCGATCCTGGAGATCGTTGCCGCCGTCGCGTGGCTCTCGTCCTTCCTGCCGTTCCTGCGCCTGTTCCGCTCGGACGAAAATCTGTCCGGCTTCTTGCGCAAAACCCTTTCGTCCGGCAGGGAAGTGACGAAGTCGGAACGCTGTCTTCGTGCGCTCCACCTCGCCCGCGTCTGCTTCGCGGTCGGCATGGTGTTCCTGCTCGATATGCAGTTCAACGGCGTGCGCGCCGTTCCGCTTTTCGCCTTTCCGGCGCTGTTCGCGCTCGGGAGCATCTTCCTCGACCGGCTCACGGACGACAGGCGATTCCGCCCGGTGCGGGTCGCGGCGCTCTGCGCGTCCGGGCTGCTCCTGCTCGCGGAGCTGTACCGCTTCTTCTTCACGGTCACGGATATGATGGTGTTCGCGGAGCAGTCGCTCGGGACGGAGGCGGTCTCCGCCGTCCTGTTCCTGCCCTGCATCGTTTCGCTGCTCGTGTTCTGGCTGCTTTTTGCGGGGAAGATGGAAACGGTTTCCGGGCAGTTCGGGTGCGGTTCGGTCTATTTTGCCGGGATGCCGTATGTGCTTTTGACGGTTTACGCCCTGCTGGAAACGACCATCTTCGTCCTGCCGCTTTCGGCGTGGCATATCAATACCGTTCGGGTCGCGGTCGCGGCATTGTTCTGGTTCTTCGTCAACCGTCGGCTCGCCGCGCTCGAGGAACAGATCCGCGAAGCGGTCCTGCTCGCGGAACTGCCGGACGGCTACCGACACCCGTAAAATCGGTTCGCCGACAAAGAAAGACGACGCAGAAGGCTTTCCCTCTGCGCCGTCATTTTTTTACCGCTCAAACGCGGAAGAGCAGATCGGTATAGGTCGGCATCGGCCAATAATCGGTCGGCATCTTGGTTTCCGCGAGGTCGACCGCCTGCCGGACGGACAGGAGCGCCGTCGTGACGCGGTCGTGGTAGAAGGTCGCCTGCGCGAGCGGGTCGGCGATCGTGCGTCCCTCCGCCGTGACGGATTCGAGCGCCTTTGCATTCTCGTAAATGCGGTCGCAAAGTTCGATCAGCTCCGCACGGACCGCTTTTTCATACTTCGTCGCGTCGCCGAGGTCGTCGATATAGGCGCTGACGGCGGGCAGAATGTCCCGCGAGAGCATATCCAGCGCCGTCAACGCTTCGACGTTGATGGTCTTGACGTAATTTTCGAGCGAGATCTCGTAGCGGGACTCGATCTCCCGCTCGGTGTAGATCCCGTGGCGGACGAACAGGTCGATGTTCTTGCGTTCCAGCATTTGCGGCAGGCAGGCGACCGTGGAGGACAGGTTGAGCAGTCCGCGTCGGGCGGCTTCCTGCGTCCATTCCTCGGAATATCCGTTGCCGTTGAAGATGATGCGCTTGTGGTCCCGCATCGCTTCCCGCACCAGCTCCCGCGCTTCCGCGAGCACGTTCTCCGCGCCCTCCAGACGGTTCGCGAATCCGGCGAGCACGTCCGCGACCGCCGTATTGAGCACGGTGTTCGGCTGGGCGATGTTCTGGGCGGACCCTAGCATACGGAACTCGAACTTGTTGCCGGTGAAGGCAAACGGGGACGTGCGGTTGCGGTCGGTATTGTCCTTCGGGAAGGACGGCAGGACGTGTACGCCAAGCTCCATGGCGGAAACCGGCGTATCGCGGTGGTTCGCGCCGGATTCGACGTCCCGCAGGATCGCGGTCAGCTCGTCGCCGAGGAAGATCGAAATGATCGCCGGGGGCGCTTCGTTCGCGCCGAGGCGGTGGTCGTTTCCGGCGGAGGCGACGGAGACCCGCAGCAGCCCCTGGTACTCGTCGACCGCGACGATGACGGCGGCGAGGAAGAGCAGGAACTGCGCATTCTCCGCGGGCGTCTTGCCGGGGTCGAGCAGGTTGCGCCCGGTGTCCGTGGAAAGCGACCAGTTGTTGTGCTTGCCCGAGCCGTTGACCCCGGCGAACGGCTTTTCGTGCAGCAGGCAGATCATGCCGTGCTCGTCGGCGATACGGCGCATCATCTCCATCGTCAAATGGTTGCCGTCGACGGCGACGTTGGTCGTCGAGAAGATGGGCGCAAGCTCGTGCTGCGCGGGCGCGACCTCGTTGTGCTTGGTCTTGGCGAGCACGCCGAGCTTCCAGAGCGATTCGTCGAGGTCCCGCATGAACGCCGCTACGCGGGGCTTGATGGTGCCGAAGTAGTGGTCGTCCATCTCCTGTCCCTTGGGCGCAGGCGCTCCGAACAGCGTCCGCCCGGTGAACAGCAGGTCCTTCCGCTTGAAATACAGTTCCTTGTCGATCAGGAAATACTCCTGCTCCGGACCGACCGTCGTGGAAACCGAATTGGTCGTTCGGTCGCCGAACAACCGTAAAATTCGCAGGGCTTCCCGGTTGAGTTCCTCCATCGAACGCAGAAGCGGGGTCTTCGTATCGAGCGTCTGCCCGCCGTAGGAGCAGAACACCGTCGGGATATAGAGCGTCCCGTCCTTGACGAACGCGGGGGAAGTCGGATCCCACGCGGTGTAGCCACGCGCCTCGAACGTCGCACGAAGTCCGCCAGACGGGAAGGAGGACGCGTCCGGCTCGCCCTTGATAAGCTCCTTGCCGGAGAATTCCATGATGACCGTCCCGTTGTCGGTGGGGGAGATGAAACTGTCGTGCTTCTCGGCGGTCACGCCGGTCAGCGGTTGGAACCAATGGGTGTAATGGGTCGCTCCCTGTTCGAGCGCCCAGTCCTTCATCGCCGCAGCGACGACGTTCGCAAGACCGATGTCAAGATCTTCCCCCTTTTCGATGGTTTTTTTCAGGGATTTGTAAATTTCCTTCGGCAGTTTGTTTTTCATGACCGAATCGTTGAAAACCTGACTGCCGAAGATCTCCGGGACGTTTGCCATGTGCGCGATACCTCTTTTTCGGTTTTTCTTTACCATGATATTGTAATCCCGCAAAAAAGGTTTGTCAAGAGGATTTTCGTCATTTTCCGCCCCGATACGGCTCGCATCGGCTTTTTTGTCCGTAAATTTAACAAAAAAAGAAAAAAAGTGTTGACAGAATCGAAAAACTGTACTATAATGAATATTGATGAAGGTGTCATTGAGGGCTGAGCGGAGTGCGCCGTTCAAGAGATGACACACTTTTTTTGTTAAAAGCGTCAGGGATCAGTGCGGAGAAGGAGAGGACATGAAGTACATTTTTGTCACAGGCGGTGTGATTTCCGGTCTTGGAAAAGGGATTACGGCGGCGGCGCTCGGCCGCCTGCTCAAGCAGCGCGGACTGAAGGTCGCGTCGCAGAAGCTGGACCCGTATATCAACGTGGACCCCGGGACGATGAACCCGTTGCAGCACGGGGAGGTCTATGTGACGGTTGACGGCGCGGAGACCGACCTCGACCTCGGGCATTACGAGCGGTTCATCGACGAGGACCTCAACAAGTATTCCAACCTGACCACCGGGAAGGTCTACTGGAACGTGCTCAACAAGGAGCGTCGGGGGGAGTATCTGGGGGAAACCGTCCAGGTCATTCCGCACATCACCAACGAGATCAAGGACTTCATCTACAACGTCGGCAAGAAGTCGGACGCGGACGTCGTCATCACGGAGATCGGCGGCACGGTCGGCGACATCGAAAGCCGTCCGTTCCTCGAAGCGATCCGGCAGGTCTCCCGCGAGGAAGGCAAGCAGAACTGCCTGTTCATTCACGTCACCTATATCCCGTATCTCCGTTTCGCCGGGGAACATAAATCCAAACCGACCCAACATTCGGTCAACGAATTGCAGTCCGTCGGCATCACGCCGGACATCATCGTCATGCGCTGCGACGAACACGTCGACGAGAACATTCGGCGCAAGATCTCGCTTTTCTGCAACGTCAAGCCGGACTGCGTGATCGAAAACATCACGATCCCGGTGCTGTACGAAGCGCCGCTGATGCTCGAAAAGAGCAATTTCTCCGGCATCGTCTGTCGCGAACTCGGCATCGACGCTCCGCCGCCGGACCTGACGGAATGGCGTGCGATGATCGACAAGATCAAGTCCCGCAGTCGGACGGTCCGCATCGCTCTGGTCGGAAAATACATCTCCCTGCACGACGCGTACCTCTCCGTCGCGGAATCCCTGCGGCACGCCGGGTACGTCTACGGCGCGAAGATCGACATCGACTGGATCGATTCCGAAACGCTCGTCGAAAAGAGCTACGAGGAAATTCTCGCCGGACACGACGGCATCCTCGTCCCGGGCGGCTTCGGCGCACGCGGGATCGAGGGCAAGATCCTCGCGGTCCGCTATGCGCGGGAGCACCGCGTGCCGTTCCTCGGCATCTGCCTCGGTATGCAGGTCGCCGTCATCGAGTTTGCGCGTGACGTCTGCGGATACGCCGACGCGGATTCGCTGGAGTTCAACGCGGACACCGCCCACCCGGTCATCGGCTATATGCCCGACCAGAACGAGAAAATGGACAAAGGCGGCACGATGCGGCTCGGCGCCTACCCGTGTTCGCCGGTCGAAGGGACGCGGTTCTACGCCTGCTACGGCGGACAGCCGATCTCCGAGCGGCACCGCCACCGCTGTGAATT
>CANQVQ010000071.1 GCA_947627335.1 uncultured Clostridia bacterium
CCGTAGAGCAGGGTGTCGTCGTTGGCGGTCCCCGGCGCGATGCGGTCGAGCGCGGAGATCATCTCGATGACGCCGTCGAGAATGCGCTTGGGCAATACGAGACTGAGGTCGCCGGGCGTGGCGGACAGGGTCGGAACGACCAACCCCTCCTCGATGCGGCGCTCGGTGCTGCGCCTGCCGCGTGTCAGATCGCCGAACCGCTGCACCATGACGCCGCCCCCGAGCATATTCGACAGCCGGGCGATGCTTTCGCCGTACCCATTGCTGTCCTTGAACGGCTCGGAGAAGTGCTTGGACACCAGGAGCGCGAAGTTGGTGTTCTGCGTCTGCATCGCCGGGTCCTCGTAGCTGTGCCCGTTGACCGTGACGATGCCGTTCGTGTTCTCCTCGACGACGATGCCGTGCGGATTCATGCAGAACGTGCGGACGTTGTCCTCGAATTTCTCGGTCCGGTAGACGATCTTGCTCTCGTACAGCTCGTCCGTCAGGTGCTCGAACACCACGGCGGGCAGCTCCACGCGGACGCCGAGGTCCACCCGATTGGACTTCGTCCCGATGCCCAGCTCCGCGCAGACCGCCTCCATCCACTTGCTCCCGCTCCGCCCGACCGAAACCACGCACTTCGCGCACGCGAACGACGCACCGTCGCATTCCGCCACGAATCCCGTGCCGTCCAGACGAATATGCCTCACCGGCGTGTCGAAATAGAAGTCCGCCCAACCCTTGAGCCGGTCGTAGAGGTTGCGCAGGACGACCGCGTTGACGTCGGTGCCGAGGTGGCGGACGGAGGCTTCGAGCAGCTTGAGCCGGTTTTGCAGGCAGAGCTTTTGGAAGCGGCTCCCGGCGGTCGAATAGAGCTTGCAGCCCGCTCCTCCGTTTTCGAGGTTGACGCCGTCGACGTAGCGCATGAGTTCGAGCGCGGTGCGCTTGCCGATGCGCTCGTGGAGCGTGCCGCCGAAGTCGTTGGTGATGTTGTACTTGCCGTCCGAGAAGGCGCCCGCACCGCCGAATCCGCTCATGATCGAGCAACGCGGACAGTTGACGCAGGAGCGGACGGTTTTCCCGTCGATCGGGCATTTGCGCCGCTCCAGCGGGTGCCCGGCTTCCAGCACGGCGACCTTCAGCTGCGGAGCGCGCTCCTGCAGCTCGTAGGCGGCGTAGATCCCGCCCGGTCCGGCGCCGACGATGACCACATCATAGGTTTTCATGGGGAATAAACTCCATTCCGATGCTATTTTTGACAAGCGATCCGAAGCGTGTCGGACGCGATGACCAGTTCCTCGTTCGTCGGGATGACGAACACCTGCACGCGGCTGTCGTCGGCGCTGATGCGGGTCGCGGAGCGGTCGGCGTTGCGGACCGGGTCGATGCGGATGCCGAGGAAGTCCATGTCCGCCATGGATTCACGGCGAATATCCGGGTTGTTTTCGCCGATGCCCGCCGTGAACACGACGGCGTCAAGCCCGTTCATCGCGGCGGCGTAGGCGCCGACGTACTTCTTGATCTGGTAGGCGAGGATGTCCAGCGAGAGCTTCGCCCGCTCGTTGCCCGCTTCCGCCGCTGCGCCAACGTCGCGCAGGTCGGACGAAACGCCGGACACGCCGAGGAAGCCGCACTTCTTGTTCATCCAGTCGCCCATTTCGGACACGGGGATGTTCTCTTTCTCCATCAGGAACGGCACGATCGCCGGGTCGATGCCGCCGCAGCGGGAACCCATGATGACCCCGTCGAGCGGCGTGAAGCCCATCGACGTGTCCACGCACTTGCCCGCGTTGACCGCCGAAATGGACGAGCCGTTGCCGAGGTGGCAGGTGACCACCTTCGCGTTCGGGTCGCCGAGCAGCTCGAGCGCCTTGCCGGAAACGTAGCGGTGCGAGGTGCCGTGGAAGCCGTAGCGGCGGATCGCATATTTTTCACACAGTTCGTAGGGAAGTGGGTAGAAATACGCTTTTTTCGGCATTGTCTGGTGGAAAGCCGTGTCCATGACCAGCACCTGCGGGACGTCCGGCATGACCTGCATACAGCCCTCGATGCCCTGCAAATGTGCCTTCGTGTGGAGCGGGGCGAGGTCGATGCACTTGCGCAGGTCGGACAGGACCTTCCCGTCGGGACCGTCGATCTGCACCGAATCGATCAGCCACGGACCGCCGTGGACGATGCGGTGCCCGACGGCGGAGATCTCGGACATCTCCTTGATGCAGCCGTAGACCGGGTCGGTCAGGTACTTGACGAGCAGACCGACCGCGTCCGCATGGGTGGGCATGGGGGCGGAAATCTTCTTGATTTCGACGCCCTTCGACGGGATCTGGTGGGAGAACAGACCGTCCGTGCCGATGCGCTCGCAAAGCCCTTTCGCGAGCATTTCCGAGCGGTCCATATCGAACAGTTGATACTTCAGCGAGGAGCTCCCCGCGTTGACGACGAGAACAAACATAAACCAACATCTCCTTGACATTTTTTCCTACATCTATTATAATACGTTTGAAAGAAAAATGCAAGGGGTTTTTCGGGAAATGACGAAAGCGTGTGCGGTGATTTGCGAGTACAACCCGTTCCATTTCGGGCATAAGCGGCAGCTGGAGCGCCTGCGGGAGAAGTACGGGACCGTCGTGTGCCTGCTCGGCGGGGACCTGACCCAACGGGGGGAGGTCGCCGTGGCGGACGTGTATGTGCGGGCGCAGGCGGCGGTCGCGTGCGGTGCGGATCTGGTTTTGGAGCTGCCTGCGCCGTGGTGCTGTGCGTCGGCGAAGGATTTCGCGTCCGGCGGGGTGTCGCTCGCGAAGGGGGTCGGCGTGGACGTTTTGGCGTTTTCGGCGGAGAGCGACGCGGACGGACTGCGCGAAGCGGCGCGGAAGCGGGAAAAAGCGGAAGCGCGTGCGCAGGCGATGATCCGTGCGGACGGTACGCTGTCCTACCCGACGGCGCTGGAACGGGCGCTCGGGCGGGCGACGCGGCGAAGGCCGAACGACATCCTCGCCATCGAATACCTGCGTGCGGCGGAGCGCGTCGGTCTGCCCTGCGACGTGCTGCGGCGCGAACCGGGGTACGCCAGCTCGACGGAACTGCGGCTTTTGGGCGTCCCGTCCGGGTCCATCCCGACGGAAGCGGAGGAAGCGCTGCGGCGGGACCCGTCCTTCCCGCGTGCGACGGCGGACGCGGGCAGACTGGCGCTCGCCGCCCTGCGGAACCGCCCGGAATCCGGGAGATACGGGGTGCCGGACGAGCTGTTCGCCCGTCTGGTCGCGTGTGCGGCGGTCGAAAACGACTTCGACGGGCTGGTGAAGCGCTGTACGAACAAGGTGTACACCGCGTCCCGCGTGCGGCGTGCGGCGTGGGCGGTGCTGTTCGGGTTTTCGCCGGACGCGCCGGGAAAGGACGTGCCGTTCGGGCTTCTGCTGGCGGCAAACGCCGAGGGGCGGTCGTTCCTGCGCCGAAGCGCGAAGAAGCGGACGGTCCCGGTGGTCTCGCGTCCGTCGGCGCTGCGGCACGCGGCGGAATTTCGCACGGACGCACGGGTGCGCGAGGTGCTGCGTCTGTGCTACGGCGGCGACGCGGCGTATGCCCGCCGCCCGTTCCTGCCGGGGGCGGCGGGGGATTGACGGCGGGCGGAAAATGTGGTATACTCAATATATATTTCCTTAAGGGGGGGATTTTGTGCTTCGCACATTGTTATACCGGGCGGTCTGTCTGGGACTGCTCGTCTGTATGCTTTTGACCGGCTGCGGCAGGCGGGAGGACGTGCCGGGTCCGTCGGACGTTTCGGACGGATCGACCGCGGACGCGTCCGAACAGTCCGTCGTCATCACCGACCCGCCCCACCCGGACGACTTCCGGGCGGAAGCGAAAGAGCTGTTCGACGCCCTGCTGCGCGGGGAACTGACCGTCAGGGACACGAAGCAGACCTGGATCACCCGCACGAACGCCGAAGCCGTCCGTGCCTGCGTTTCCAAGCTGGACGAGCCGTTTCTGACCGCCGACGACGTGGAAAAACTGCTCTACCGCTGTGCCGAGGCGGTGCTGTTCGACGAGGTGGCGGAGGGGGTCCTGCTGCCGTCCTGCGGACCGCTCGCGGAGCTGTGGGGGGAGGAATTTGACGACAATTCCGGCTTCTGGAAGACGGCGGGATTCTCGACGAACGGCGTTCCCGCGTTCGTTTCGGACGACAAGCGGGACCGACGCGTCCTGACGCTCGCCTGCTATACGCTGTTCCTGTTCACGCCCCCGCAGTTCCCGGTCCTCGATGCGGACGTCCCGTCCGGGCTTCTGGAGTGGTGGCGCGACCCCGTCAACCTGCTGCTGCCGCTTCTGCCGACCGGCGGAGCGTTCTCGGCGGACTGGGCGACGGACGGCTCGGACGCGGTCCGGCTGCGGATGCTCATTCCGGACGGCGGAACGCGCATCACGGCGGAAACGCTGCCGAACGACGGATCGGTCGCCGCCTGGTACTGCGCCGGCGTCGGTCTGCGCCGGGACGGGAACTGGCGGGACACCGCCGACCAACTGCGAAGCGACTGGCTGGATCAACCGTTCGCACCGCAGGGACACAAACCGCTCGCCCTGCCGCTTGCCGCCCTGTCGTCCGACCTCCTGTCGGAAGCGGAAAAGACGGCGCTGGCGCAGGAGCTGCTCCGCCGACTGATCGCCGTGGACAGTATACGGTTCACCGGGATGTTGGACGTGGATTGGACGTTCCCGACGGCGGTACAGCAGTATTCATGCGACCTTTTCCCGCAGGCGTACCCGTTCCGCGGTCAGGTGTATGACGCGGCGATGCCCCTGCTGACGTCGCCGTTCGTCACCTGCGCGGACGTCGCGGAGATGCTGGCGTACCTGCTGGCGGACAACGTCACCAACGCGTCGTTCAGTCTCGAACCCGACGGGCAGGCGGTCTACATCCCGTCCGAAGGGACGGGGAGGGGGACGCTGTTCGTCCGCCTGCTGACGCTTCTGACGCCGTCGGCATACCGATTCCCGTCGGACGACGGCGAACCGACCTACTGCCTCACGGCGGACGCTCCCCCGTCCGCACTGCGGGTCTTTACCCGTGCGGAACTCGAGGAATTGATCGCGAGCGGGGACGTCGGCGAGCTGTGCATCGTCGTGTCCGGCGACGGCGAACCGTATGTGCTGCATCACGCATCGCGGACGCCCGTGTCCGCCCTGCTCGTTTGAAAAGGGGGGTCTTTTATGCGAAAGAAAGCGCTTTGCCTCTGCCTTGCGTTGGCGTTTCTCGCGTCAACCGCCTGCGCGACCGCGACGAACGTCAACGTGGTGGACGTGTCGGACGTGAGCGTGTCCGCCGAACCGACCGACCCGTCCACGGCGTCGCAAACCGTCCGCGACGCTTTGGAAGCCCTGCTTGCGCGGGAGGTCGACGACGTCTGGATCGCCGAAAGCGAACTTTCCGCCGTGCGGGACGCGGTTTCGCGTTTGTCCGCCCCGGTGCTGACCGCCGACGACGTGGACAGGCTCGCCTGCCGTGCGACGATCTTCCTCGGGCGGGAGAGCGGCGCCGACTGCGTCCTGCCCGCGTTCGGTCCGATCGGCGGGGCGGAACTGCCGTGGAGGGACCGCGGGAATTTCCCGTCGGCGAACAAACAGCTTTGCACCCTGCTGTTCTACACGATCTGCCTGTTCACCCCGTCGGAACTGGTTTTTCGGACGAAGGAGATCTGGTCGTACCCGGACGGCTATTTCGGGGTATACGGTGCGCCGAATTCCTACTGCATTCCGCTCGCGGAGGCGCGAACGGGCGACGGGACCTCCCTGCTCGAGTGGGTCCCTGCGCTTCAGGCGGGCGCGCCGTTCGTGGTGCTGTTTCTGGACGGTGCCACGCTGCCCACCGCGACGCAGATCCACCCGGACCTCTGCTGTGAGGTCCGCACGGTGCGTCGGGACAGCGATCCGCTTCTGGTCGGTTCGTACAGCCTGCTCGACGACCCGTCGGAGCGGTACCCGTTCCTGACCGCCGACGGGCGGACGGCGTTTCGGCAAGCCGTCGAGAACCGTTGCGTGGGGTGGCTGCTGCAGCGGTCGACGGCACACCTTGACGAATTCATGGACGAAGCGGGTCCCGTCTTTCGCATCAGCGCGTTCGGCGACGCGGTGGAGAAGCTGCGCGCCCAGTCTGCCCCGCTGCTTTCGGCGGACGCGTACCTGCGCATCGCGGACTACCTGGAGGAGGCGTCGCAGGGGGCGATCCGGCTGGTCTGCGCGGACCTCGATCTGCAGGTGGAGTTGGAAAACTGCGACAGCAGGACCATCCGCCGGGCGATCCTGCGCGGTCTGCTCGAGGCGCTGACGCCGTCTGCGTACCGCCGCAGGTCGATCTGCGCGTCGGCGACCGAATACTGCCTGCCGTGCGATTACGCCACGCCGCGGGAGGCGTTTGCGGCGATGACCGCCGGGGAAACGCCGTACTTCCGTGCGCCGGACGACCCGCCGACCCTGCTGTACGCGGAAAGCGGGGGCGAACCGACGCCGTTCCCCGCGTCGTGAGGTACCGATCCCCTTGCAAAGGAGACTTGCAAATGTGCAAACGAAATCTGTCCCTGCTGCTGGCGGCGCTGCTCGCCGTGTCGCTGCTGCTGACCGCCTGCGGCGGCACTTCCGACACGGAATCCCCGTCCGGCTCGTTCGACCCGTCCGAACCGACCGTTTCGTCGGGCGGCAACCCTTCGACCGCCTCGTCGGGGGAAAATGCCCCGACCGATTCGACCGGTTCGACCGTTTCGACCGTCTCAACCGTCTCAACCGCCCCGTCCGGCTCGACCGAACCGACCGTTTCAACCGACCCGAACGGCTCCGACGGCACGTCCGTCCCCGCTTCGTCCGACCCCGTTTCGTCGGAACCCTTCGACCCGACCGTCTCGACCGGTTCCGTCGGGGGAAACGACCCCGTGCCGTCCGACAAAGCCGACCCTGCGCGGGTCCGCGCCTACTTCAACGACCTGCTCAACGGCAAACTCGGCAGCGGGGAGCAGGTGTGGATCGACGAAAGCCACGTTTCGACCGTCCGTTCCGCCGTGCTTGCGCTGGACGGACCGTTCCTGACCGCCGACGACGTGGACAGGCTCGCCTGCCGCGTGACGCTGTTCCTCGCGGACGAAATGCGCGAACCCCTCGTCCTCCCGGCGTTCCGCCCGTTCCATACGCTGCGGCTTGCACCCGGAAGGAACGGGGAAACCATCGACGCGAACTACCGCGCCCTGCTCTTCTACACGGTCTACCTGTTCACGCCGTCCGACCGCTTCTTCCGCGCCGCGGAGATCTGGACGGACCTGCCGTCCGTGTTCGACGAGGATCGGAGCCTTACGATCTACTGCCTTGCGCTCGCCGACGGGAAAACCGGTTCGTCGCCGGTCGAGGAACTGTATAACGGTGCGCCGTTCGTGGAGGTCGTGTTTGACGTAGAAACCGGTGCGGCTGGCTCGACCGCTGTGGACGCGTCCCAATGCACGGTGGTTCGCGTGGTCCGTCGGGGGCAGACCCCGAAGCAGCTCGACGCGTACAGTCTGTTTGACGACCCGACCGTCCGTTTCCCGTTCCTTTCGTGGGAGGAGCAGAGGAAGATCCTCCGCATCGTGACGGAGAAGTGCCTGGACTGGATGTATGCGGGCGAGGAGATCAACCCCGGAAAGGTCTTTCGCTTTGGGACGGACGAAAAAGCGGTCGACTACCTGGACAACCTGCCGGTCCCGATGTTTACGATCGAGCAGTACGAAACGATCGTATCCAAATTGCTTGCCCTCGGAGAGGGGTACGAAACGATCACGTGCTGGGGTTTTGCGTTTTTCTACTGCAATGTGCAGGGGGAGGGTGCCGTTCGCCAGCTTACGACGGACTTGCTGCGTGCCCTGACCCCGGATGCGTATACGTTCCACCCGGCGGAT
>CANQVQ010000072.1 GCA_947627335.1 uncultured Clostridia bacterium
CCCGGTCAGGATGCCGGCGTGACGCCGGCATCCTGACCGGGCTTCCCGACGCCTACGCACGCGGACGCATCATCGGCGACTACCGACGCGTCGCGCTCTACGGCATGGACCGCCTGATCGAGCAGAAAAAGGCGGACAAGGCGGCGGTCGGCGAGCGGGACTTCGATATGTCCGCCGAAACCATTCAACTGCTGGAGGACCTCGCCAAGCAGTTGGAATTCATGGAGCAGCTCAAGGAGATGGCGGCGGGATACGGCTGCGACATCTCCCGTCCGGCGGAAAACACCTACGAAGCGATCCAATGGCTGTATTTCGGCTACCTCGGGGCGATCAAGGAGCAGAACGGCGCCGCGAACAGCATCGGGCGGATCTCCGCTTTCATCGATATTTACGCCGAGCGCGACCTCGCGGAGGGAACGCTCACGGAGGAGGGCGCGCAGGAGCTGATCGACGACCTGGTCCTGAAACTGCGTCTGGTGCGGCATCTCCGCACGCCGGATTACAACGACCTGTTCGCGGGCGACCCCGTGTGGGTGACCTGCTCGCTGGCGGGCGTCGCGACCGACGGCAGGAGCATGGTGACCAAGACCTGCTTCCGCTTCCTGCAAACGCTGTACAACCTCGGTCCGTCCGCCGAGCCGAATCTGACGGTCCTGTGGGCGCAAGCCCTTCCGCAGGGCTTTAAGGACTTCTGCGCACAGGTCTCCATCGACACCGATTCGATCCAGTACGAGAACGACGACGTCATGCGCGAACTGTACGGCGACGATTACGCGATCGCCTGCTGCGTATCCGCGATGAAGGTCGGCAAGCAGATGCAGTATTTCGGCGCACGGTGCAACCTCGCCAAGGTCCTGCTGATGGCGCTGAACGGCGGGAAGGACGAAATATACGGCGAGCAGATCGCCCCTGCGGGGAAGGTGTTCGACGAAAAACCGCTCGTGTACGAGGAGGTTTTGGAGGCGTACAAGAAATACGCGTCGTGGATGGCAAACCTCTATGTAAAAACCATGAATATCATCCACTATATGCACGATAAGTACGCGTACGAACGACTGATGATGTCGCTGCACGATACGGACGTCGAGCGGCTCATGGCGTTCGGCATCAGCGGCATGAGCGTCCTTGCGGACAGCCTCAGCGCCATCAGATACGCGAAGGTGACGCCGGTCAAGGACGAACGCGGGATCATCACCGATTTCGTCACCGAGGGGGACTTTCCCAAATTCGGCAACGACGACGACCGCGTCGACGACATCGCGAAATGGATCGTGGAATATTTCTATGCGGAACTCTGCAAGACCAAGGCGTACCGCGGAGCGCGTCACACGCTGTCCATCCTGACCATCACGTCCAACGTGATGTACGGGAAAAAGACCGGGTCCACGCCGGACGGCAGAAAGGCGGGCGAGCCGTTCGCACCGGGCGCGAACCCGATGCACGGGCGGGACGCCGAGGGTGCGCTCGCGAGCCTGAATTCCGTCGCCAAACTGGAGTATCGGTGCTGTCAGGACGGGATCTCCAACACCTTCTCGGTGACGCCGGAAACACTCGGCCGCACGAACGGGGACCGCGTTCGGACGCTCACGACCATGCTCGACGGATACTTCGCGCAGGACGCGCACCACCTGAACGTGAACGTGCTGAACCGCCAAAAACTGATCGACGCGATGAACGACCCCACGCTCTACCCCTCCCTCACCATCCGCGTCAGCGGCTACGCCGTCAACTTCAACAAACTCACGCGGGAAAAGCAGGAGGAAGTGATCTCGCGCACGTTCCACGAGAAGCTGTGATGAAGGCGGACCTGCATTCCTTCGAGAGCCTTGCCGCGCTGGACGGCGAGGGCGTTCGGTACGCCGTGTTCTTTACGGGCTGTCCGCTGCGCTGCGTCTGCTGCCACAACCCCGACACCTGGTACCCGTCCGGCAGGGAATACGAAAGCGGGGAGCTTGCGCGCAAGCTGCGGCGCTATCGCCCGTATTTCCGGAACGGGGGCGGTATCACGTTTTCCGGCGGCGAACCGCTGCTGCACGCCGCGTATATCAACGAGGTCGCCGCACTTCTGCGGGACGACGGGATCGGTTACGCGCTGGACACGTCCGGCGCAGTCCCGCTCACGGACGCCGTCAGGCGGGCGGTCGACGACGCCGACATGGTCCTGCTGGACCTGAAGTACCCGAACGCTAAGCAGTACGCGGACTACACGAAGGGCGATTTCGACGTATTTTGCAGGTTCGCGGACTACCTTTCCGGGACGCGCAAGCGCGTGTGGTACCGGACCGTCGTCATTCCCGGCATCAACGACAGCGAGGAAGCGCTGGACGGCTACCTTTCCCTGCTCTCCCGCTGGAACCGACCGGAAAAATACGAACTGCTCGCGTTCCACACCATGGGGTTCTATAAATATGAAAAGTTAGGCGTTCAAAACCCGCTTCGCGGCACCCCGCCGATGGACGCCGCCCGCCTGCGGGAATTGCAGGCGTACCTCGACCGCCGCCTCGCGTGAATACGACCCCGAAAATCCCCGCATGGAAATCCATGCGGGGATTTTTCCGTCATTTTTCTGCTGCTTGCTCGCCATGCTCCGTTTCCTGATAGTATTTCGCCTGAGCGTCCCAAAGCTGCCGATACTTGCCCGCTCCGGCATAAAGTTCCTCGTGGATGCCGTCCTGCGTAATCCGCCCCTGATCGAACACCAGGATCCTCCCGCAGAAGCGGCAGCTCGACAGCCTGTGACTGATGAACACCGTCGTGCGGTCCTTCGCGATCTCGTTGAAATTTTCATACACCGCCGCCTCGGCGAGCGGGTCGAGCGAAGCGGTCGGCTCGTCCAAAATCACGAACGGCGCGTCCTTATAGAGCGCACGGGCGAGCGCGATCTTCTGCACCTCGCCGCCGGAAAAATCCACGCCCCGGATGTCGTATCCCCTGCCGATACAGTAGTCGAGCGCGTTCCCGCCATCCTCCTCCGCCTTCCTGTCGAGGTCGCCGAGCTTCTCGCCCATTCCCGCACGCGCAAGGCAGTCCCTCGCCCTCGCTTCGTCATACCCGAACCCTGCCGAGACGTTATCGCCGAGCGAAAACTGAAAGAGCCTGAAATCCTGAAAAACCACCGAAAACAACGCCAGATACTCGTCGTATCGGTACCGCGTAATGTCGATCCCGTTTAACAGAATCTTCCCTTCGGTCGGGTCGTAAAGCCTGCACAGGAGCTTGATGAACGTCGTCTTGCCGGAACCGTTCTCGCCGACGATCGCGATCTTGTCCCCGATCCGAAACTTCATCGAAATATGCCGAAGCGCCCAAATGTCCGTCCTCGGATACTTGAAACTCACGTCCCTGAATTCGATCTCGTAGTCGAGATCGTCCCGCTTCTCGACGGCAAGCGTCCCCTGATACATACGGTTCGGCAGGTCGAACAGTTCGTAGGTCGTCTGCAGGTAGCCCGTGTTGAACCGCATTTCGGTGAGGATCGACGCGAGACTGTTGACCGCGTTTGCGAAGCGGCTTATCGCGCCCTCGTAGAGGACGAAACTGCCGACGCCGAACGCGCCGCAAAAGGCTTTCGCCGCGACGTAAAGATGGATCAGGATCTGCATGACGGCGTTTTTCGGAGCGTCGAGCAGGCGGAAAACGATCCCGATCTTCTGGCGCTTTACCAGCCACGACGGGCGAAGGGTGTACTTTCTGTATTCGTCGAGGACGATCTCGTGCATCCCGAAAACCGTCATATCGACGCCCCAGAGATTTCCGTAAGCGTTGTAACGGCGGCTCACGAGCGAGGCCTCGTGCATCGCTTCGTTTTCGAGACCCCGTTTTTTCACGCTGAGTTTGAACGACAGGACGGAAAACGCGACGATGATCGCAAACATCAGGACCGCCGACCACGGCGTGTTTATAAAGCGTAAGACGCCGGTAAACCGTCCCGACGCCCCCGCAAAGAGCGCCGCCGCGGTCAGGGAGAGCGAAAGACCCAGTTCGGTCAGCGCTTCGACAAGTTTCGGGACGTTGTACAGGACCGCCATCAGCCCGCCGTAGATCGACCGCGTGGTCGTGTCGATTTTTTCAAACAGCAGGTTGACGTCGGGATTTTCGAGGTGCTCATACGCGAGCTTGCAGCTTTCGTCGAGCATGAGCTGCCGGTACCTGTAAAAACTCTGACTGTCAAGGACCGACGTCCTGTACTGCAGCAGCCGCGTGAGGACCGCGAACGCAAAGCCCCCGAACACGGTCAGGCAGGCGAAGAGGAGCAGTCTGCCCCTGTCCTTCGCGCCGGACACCTCGTCGAGCAGCAGAGCGGACATCGTCAGCGAAAAGTATGCCGAGACCCGCTGAAAGACCCGCTGAACGACCGCGGACGTCCAGTACCTCGGCGCGTATTTCCGCCAGATCCCGATCGCACGTTTCAGGCAGGAAAGATCGTCTTTCAAGGTCGTTTTAGCCATTTTCCATTGCCCCCTCCTGGTAGTATTGACTCTGCACGTCGAACAACTTTCGGTAGGTCCCGCCCTTCGCCATCAGTTCGTCATGCGTTCCGACTTCGGCGATCCTCGCGCCGTCCAGCAGGAGGATCCTGTCGCAGAATCTGGTCGAAGCGAGCCGGTGGGAGATAAAGACCGAAGTCGTATTCTTCGTGATCTCGTTGTAACGGCGATACAGTTTGTCCTCGGCGATCGGGTCGAGCGCCGCGGTCGGCTCGTCCAGAATCATGCAAAGCGGACTTTTGTAGAGAAGCCGCGCCAGCAAAAGCCTCTGCTTTTCGCCGCCCGAAAGGTCCACCGCGTCGTCGTTCACCGTGCGGTCCAACGGCGTTTTCAGACCCATGGGCAGGCTTTCCGCCTTTTCCCGGAAGCCGGAAAGCGCGACGGCGCGGTCAAGCCGTTCGCGGTCGATCTCGTCCTCGTTGACCGTGCAGGCGATATTCTTTTCGAGCGACACCGGAAGCAGATTGTATTCTTGCGGAATGATCCCGAAAAGCGCATACATCTCGTCGCGGTTGTACGCAAAGAGCGACCGACCGTCCAGCAGCACCTCGCCCTCGTCGGGGAGCAACAGCCCGCACATCATGCGGACGAGCGTGGTCTTTCCCGCGCCGTTGAGCCCCACGAGCGCGATCTTCTCGCCCGCTTCGATCTTGAAGGAAACGTTTTCGAGCACGTTTTTCTCGCCCTTCGGGTACTTGTAGGTCACGTTTCGGAACTCGATTGAAAACGGCGACGTCGGGACGGGCACGCCCTTGCCGTGATTGAGCCTGCCCTCATATTCGAACAGTTCCCGCAAATCGCTGATCTGCGCCGCCCCCTCTTTGACCTGCTGAAAGCGCCACGCGATGCCGTCCAAAAGCCCCGCGAGCGAATTGATCGCGGAAAAATACAGCACGAACTGCGCCGCATCGACTTCCCCCAGAAGCGCCTTATACAGAAGGAACGCATAGGCGACCCCGTTGCGCAAAAGGACGACCAAGAAATCCGTAAGTGAAACCAAAATCCCACGGCGCTCGTGCTTTTTCTGCCATTTGAGGGATTCGCCGATCTGCTCGGAATAGCGTTCCTGGAGCGACCCGACCATACCAAACAGGCGTATGTCCTTCTGGTAGCCGAGGTCGTTGGCGATGTCATACGAGATATAATTCCGCTTTCGCTCGACGGCGTTCCGTTGGTCGCGTTCCTGATAGTGCTTTCGCCATTGCCAGTTTGCCATCTGCCGTTTGAGGACGGCGCCGAGCAGCAGGAGCAGGATGATCGACGGGTGAAGCATCGACACCGTCGCGCCGAACAGGAAGAATTTCAGGATCTCGCCGACAGTTTCCGCGAAATGCATCGGGAAGTGCATCGCGCAAGAGTGGTCACGCGTCGCCGCATTTGCCCGATCATTGATCTCGCTGTACTGGGTTTCAAAATTCAAATACCAATCCGCCATGCGCTTGGCGGTCGCCGATTTGTAATACAGGATCCCCATCACATAATGCTCGGCGTGACCTATGACCGACTGCAGAGTCCCGTTCGCCGTGTCGGAAAGGACTTTCGCGAGGACGATCCCCGCGATCACGAGGGCGATCCGGCTGAAGTCGTCCGAACCGCCGATCGCGTCGATGATCGCCGGGGACGCGTACAGCCCAAGCGCCGCCGCCAAAAGCGACAGCGGCACGACCGCCAGCCCCACGAACACCAAAAACCGCTCGTGTTCCCACAGTAGTCGATAGATGTACCCGACCGAGGAAAACAGCCCGTACTTCGGCTTGCGCTTTCGCTCTTTTTTCTTTTTGAACATCTTCATCACCTCACGCCCGAAGTATAGCACAAAATGCTTCAAAAATGTTAAAAGTGGAACGAAATGTCGTTTTGCGTGAACGAAATGCAGATTTGCCGTCGAAAATCGCCATTTTCAGTTGGGCATTGCGACCGTGACCGGTGGAAAAGCATCTTTTCCCCTTCCCGGTTCCGGCGGAAAGCATATGCAAAAGCGGGATTCAACCGAACGGTCAAAAATTCCCCGTTCGCTCAAGGATACGGTTCTTGCAAAAGCATCAAAAATCCGGTATACTAAGCGCAAGAACAGGGTCCTGTCAAACCGAATAAGGAGAGAATGCGAATGGAACTGTATTTGCAGGAAAATTTGGTGCAATTCCGCAAGCGGAAGGGCAACACGCAGGAGGAACTCGCGAACCACCTCGGCGTGACGGTGCAGGCGGGAGGAACGTATGCTTTGCCGGTTCTGAACCGGCTCTCCGATTCCGACAATATCGGCAGGACGGCGGTCGGGAACGATTCCGCGTGGATGCTGGATGAACTGCAAAACGAAGCCTACGCGCCCTACCGCGAGGACGAACGGATGCAAAAAATCGTGGAACGGCTGAAACGGGTCGCGGCGGAATGAAAAAAGACGAAAGGCTCCCTTTCACGGGGGTCTTTCGCTTTCAGGGAAGAACGCTTCTTGACAAATCCCGTCGGGTTTGCTACAATAGGAAGGAAATTTCACGGTTCGGGAGGGATTTTTCCGTGTGGATGTTCATCATGCTCGCGTTCTCCGTCGGGGCGCTCGCCGGGGTGGTCTATCTCGTCACGCGGGTGCACCGCTTTTCGCCGTTTCGCAGGCTCGCGGAGGCGCACCCGGTTCTGGCGTGGCTCGCGTCGGTCCCGCCGGTGGCGCTTTTGGGGCTTTTCTGGATCATCAACGTCTACACGGTCGCCGTCGTCATCGTCCATGTGCTGGCGATCTGGCTGCTGTGCGACCTCGGCGCGTATCTGTACCGCAGGATCCGCAAGCGTCCGCGTGGGACGCGGTATTTCGCCGGCGTGACGGCGATCGCCGTGTCGGTCGTGTACCTGTCGGTCGGGTGGTTCTGCGCGCACCATGTGTTTGAAACCACCTACGCGTTCACGACCGAAAAGGATCTCGGCGGGGAGACCCTGCGCGTCGCGCTTCTTGCGGATGCCCACATCGGCATCACGCTCGACGGCGAGGACTTCGCCGCGCAGATGCAGCGCATCGGGGAAGCGAAGCCGGACGTCGTGGTGGTCTGCGGGGACTTCGTGGACGACGACACGACGAAAGCCGACATGGTCCGCGCCTGCGAAGCGCTCGGGGAAACGGAAACCACCTACGGGGTGTACTACGTCTACGGCAACCACGACAAGGGGTACTACCGCTACCGCGACTTCTCCGCGAAAGACCTGCGGACGGAACTCGAGCGGAACGGCGTCACGATCCTGGAGGACGAATCCGTGCCCGTGGGCGAGCATTTCTACCTCGTCGGGCGGCAGGACCGCTCGACGCCGGACCGTGCCGAAGTCGGCGAGCTGCTCGAAGGGCTGGACCGCTCAAAATACGCGATCCTGCTCGACCACCAGCCCAACGATTACGAAC
>CANQVQ010000073.1 GCA_947627335.1 uncultured Clostridia bacterium
TGCCGGACGCGATGGCGCTGGCGGTGGATTACGTCGCGGAGTGCATGAAACTGACGCTCGCCGACCCGAACCACGTCTGGTACGGCGTGGATTTCGAGCGCGCCTACCCGTGGCTGTTCCAAACGCTGTACGGGACGCATTAGGCTTCGCTCCCAGCAAAAAACAGAAAAAGGAAGGCACTGCGCAAGTGCCTTCCTTTGCGTATATCAGAAAATTTCAGCGAAAGCAAAAATACAATAAAATATCGTTCCGTAGGCGGGCATGAGACCGCCCGCTCCGAACACACCGTGTTCGGAGCAGAACTCCTCTAGAGAAAACCGGCGATGGCGGCGTCAGAAGTGGCGCAAGCCGAGCCGGTTTTCGACGAAAGGGGAGCATTCGCTATTCAAAGCGGCTTGCCGCTTTGAATGAGAAAACGCAGAGCAAGGCGACGCGTAGCGGCGACGACGTGATTGCGTTTGCCCTCCGAAAGTATCGTTATACCTCGACCCATTCGCCCGGGGTCTTGAGCGCACGGTTGCCCGCCTCGATGACCGCCATGATGCTGACGGTCTCCTCGTGCGCCGCATAGATCCTGCCGGTGCGGAAGAAGTCCAGCATGGACGCGATGAAGTTCGGGAAGGTGTTGGACATCGCCGGCACCTTGACGTTGATCCCGTCCCCATAGCTGACCGTGAACTCGAAGTCGATCCCGCCGTTCCAGCCGTAATGCGACATGACCGCACTGCGACCGTTCGAGAACTGCAGGACGAGCGACTCGTACTTCCCGCTGCCGACCGACATGACCCGCCTGACGTCGCTGCCCATGAGCATGAGCATCGGCTCGAGCTGGTGAATGGCGTAGGTATCGAAGTTGCCCGGACCGCGGGAGTTGATGAACACGATGTCGTCCTTGCGCAGCGGGACCAGTTCGTCCGCAAAGCGCAGCGCGGAGCTGGAGAAGAACGGGGTGTTGTTGGATTCGCCGAGCGCGACGAGGTCCTGCGCGATCTTCTTGGAGAGCGCGAAGGTCTTATCGACGTAGACCGGCTTGCCGCTGCGCAGCGGAAGCTGGCAGAGGTCCCAATGGCGTTCGGGGTTGTCCGGGCTCATGACGATCAGGCAGTCGCACTTCTCGACGACCTCCTCGATGCTGTTCGCACGCTGCACGCCGAACTTGGCGCACCACTCGTCGGTGGTCAGTCCGCCCTCCTTGTCCTTTTCGGCGTAGGCGTAGGCGACGACGAACTCGCCGTCCGGGTCGGCGTTGCGGATGAACGTCGGGTAGTTGTTGGCGTGCCACTCGTCGAGGAAGTAGTCGATGAACCCGATCTTCTTGACCTTCGGGTTCCCGATCTTGCTCTTGAGGAAGTTGACCGCCTTCTGGATGTCCGCGTACGGATCGTCGCCGCATTCGCGTTCGACGGTCAGGAAGCCGCGGTAGCCGATGTCCTCGAGCGCCTTGAGGTAGGCGTCGAACGGCACGTTCCCCTCGCCGAGCGGGACTTCGAGGAAGTAGTCGGACAGCCGCAGATCCTCGATCCCGCCCTCCGCGAAGAAGGCGTACACCCGATGCGGGTCGATCTTGAAGCCCTTGCCGTCCTTGGCGTGGGTGTGGACGATGTATCTGCCGAGCGTGTGGACCGCCTGCACCGGATCGACGCCGGTGCACATGACCAGGTTCGCCGGGTCCATGTTCACGCCGAATCCGGCGCTGCCGACGTCGTCGAGGAACGCTTTGAGCCGTTCGGCGGGTTCCGGACCGGTTTCGATCGCGAAGGTCACGCCCTTGGAGGCGGCGTAATCGCCGATCTCGCGGCAGGCGTTCTTCATGTTTTGGTAGGTCTCCGACGCCGTGTCCGGCTTGAGCGGGTCGTCCGGCAGTTCCGGCACGACGCCGATGTGCGTGGTGACGACCTTCGTGCCGAGCCGAACCGCGAGGTCCGCGATCGCCTTGGACGCGGGAATCTTCCACGCGTTCTCGTCCGTCCGCTCGAACCCGTGACCGCCCAGGTCGCCGCAGACGGCGGAAATGACCAGCCCGTACTGCTCCAGCAGGGAACGAACGTGCGCGACCTTCGCGTCGTCGAACGTATCGTACTTCATTTCGCCGTCGACGACGTAGAGCTGAATGCCCTGTGCGCCGACCTCGGCGGCTTTGGCAAGCCCCTGCTCGAACGGGAGCTTGAACGAATCGGTCATGACGCCGATTTTGAAAGTTGCCATGTGAAACACCTCGTTTTTTTATCTTGATTTTTTAGATACCAAACATCTTGACGAACAGATCCGGCAGGAAGTAGAAAAGGGTCAGAATGATCGCCCCGGCGGCCAGAACGCCGAGCGCGATGGGCAGGAACGCCTGCTTCAGGTTTCGCTGCAGCGTGATCGCCACGAGCGAACCGGTCCACGCCCCCGTCCCGGGCAGCGGGATCGCGACGAACAGGAACAGCCCCCAGAAAAGGGTCTTGTTCATCTTCGCGACCTTCTTTTCGCCGAGCGTGAGGATCCAGCGGAACGGCTTGCCCAGCCGCGGGAACTTCGCCAGCCACCGCAGGACCATCCCGCCGAACAGGATCAGGAACGGCACCGGCAGGAGGTTGCCGATAACGGAAAGGATCACGACCGGCCAGATCGGAAGGTCGAACAGATAGTAACCGATCGGGATCGCTCCGCGCAGCTCGATGACCGGCACCATGCTGATCAAAAACGTAAGCAGATAGTACATAACCGTTGTAAACTCTCATTTCCGTACGCTTCGGGGTCACGCCCCGACGTACTTTTTGATTTTGGCGAGCGCCGCCTTTTCGATGCGGGAAACGTAGGAACGCGAGATCCCCATTCGTGCGGCGACCTCCCGCTGGGCGTAGACCCGCCCGTCCTCGGTCAGCCCGTACCGCAGGGCGATGACCGTCCGCTCCCGGTCGTCAAGCGCCTCGCGCACGGCACGGTAGATGCGGGAATGCTTCATCTTCGCGTCGAGCGTTTCGACGATGTCCTCGTCGTCCGAGAGGATGTCGAGGTAGGTCAGCAGGTTGCCCTCCTTGTCGACGTCCACCGGCTCGTTGATGGAGGTCTCCATGGCGTGCTTCTTCTGGGAGCGGAAATACATGAGGATCTCGTTCTGCAGGCACTTGCCCGCGTAGGTCGCGAACCGTGCGCCGTTTTCGACGTCGAAACTGTCGATCGCCTTGATCAGCCCGACCGTGCCGACCGAGATCAGGTCCTCCTGGTCCTTGTAGGACAGGTAATACTTCTTGACGATGTGGGCGACCAGCCGCAGATTGTGTTCGATCAGCCGATTGCGGGCGTCCTGGTCCCCCGCGTGCGCACGCAGGAACAGTTCGCGTTCCTCCTCGCGGGAGAGCGGCGGCGGAAAGGAATTCGCCCCGGAGACCCGTAAAAACAGCCCGAACAGCCGGGAAACCGTGCCGAGAAACAGCTCTAACATCAAACATCACCCGCAAGCAGTCTATGCGGGGGTGCTTGTACGGTATGCGGTGGATCAGGTGCGGACCTGCCCGTCGCCGTAGACGATGTATTTGACCGTCGTCAGCGCCGAAAGCCCCATCGGACCGCGTGCGTGCAGTTTTTGGGTGGAGATGCCGATCTCCGCGCCGAAGCCGAACTCCCCGCCGTCCGTGAAGCGGGTGGAGGCGTTGACGTAGACGGCGGAAGCGTCGATACCGGCGGTGAACCGCTCGGCGTTCCGCAGATTTTGCGTCAGGATCGCTTCCGAATGCCCGGTATTGTGGGCGTTGATGAAGGAAATCGCCTCTTCGACGTCCCCGACGACCTTGCAATGCAGGATCAGGTCGTTGTATTCCGTGTAGAAGTCCTCCTCCGTCGCCAGGACGCAGTCGGGCAGGAGCGCACAGGTCTCCGCGCATCCGCGGAATTCCACGTCCGGCATCCGCGCCCGCAGGAGCGGCAGGAACTTCGCTGCGATCGCACGGTGCAGGACCAGTCCTTCCGCCGCGTTGCAGACGGACGGACGCTGACGCTTGGCGTTGTCCACGACGGAAAGCGCCGTTTCAAGGTCGGCGCTCTCGTCGACATAGACGTGGCAATTGCCCGCTCCGGTCTCGATGACCGGGACCGTCGCGTTCTCCACGACCGAACGGATCAGGTTCTTCCCGCCGCGTGGGATCAGCAGGTCCACCGTCCCCCGCAGGCGCATCAGCTTTTGCGCGGTCTCCCGCGAGGGGTCCTCCGGCATCAGCACGCAGTCCGCGGGCAGTCCCGCCGCCTGTACGGCGCGCCGCAGGCAGTCCACCATCGCACAGTTGGTCCGAAAGGCTTCCTTTCCGCCGCGCAGGAGCGCGCAGTTGCCGGATTTGACGCAGAGCGCCGCCGCGTCCGCCGTGACGTTCGGACGCGCTTCATAGATCATCGCGACCAGCCCCAGCGGCAGGGCGCACCGCCGGATCCGCAGTCCGTTCGGGCGGACCCATTCCTCCCCGGTCCCGAGCGGATCGGGCAGGGACGCGACCTGCCGCATCGCGTCCGCGATCCCGCGCAGGCGATCCTCCGTCAGGGTCAGTCGGTCCCGCATCTGCGGCGGGACGCCGTTCTGCGCCGCCGATTCGAGGTCGAGGGCGTTTGCCGCGAGGATCTCCTGCGCGTTTTCCGGCAGGGAATCCGCCATTGCGCGGACCGCACGGTCCCGCACGTCCCCGCTCGCGCTCTGCAGGACCGGGATCGCCGCCCGCCCCCGCTCGCACAGTTCCTCCAGCGAAAGTCCGCTCATACGGACGTTTCCCCCTTTCGCGCTTCAAAATAGGTGCCGATGAACAGCCCGTCGAGGATGGAATACAGCATCGCCGGGTCGTCGCCGTTGCAGATGATCATCGGGATCCCGGCACGCGTCACCATCTCCGCGCTCTGCAGTTTGGCGACCATCCCGCCGGTACCGCGCACCGAACCGGCGCCGCCGGCGAACGCCCGGATCTCCGGCGTGATCTCGGAGACGCAGTCGAGCAGTTTCGCGTCCGGGTCCTTTCGGGGGTCGGCCGTGTAAAGCCCGTTGACGTCGGACAGGTTGATCAGCAGGTCCGCACGCGCAAGCAGGGCGACGATGGCGGCGAGCGTGTCGTTGGAGCCGAAGCGGATCTGCTCGTCGGAGATCGTGTCGTTCTCGTTGACGATCGGCAGGACGCCGGCTTCCAGCAGCGTTTCGACCGTATTCTTCGCCTTTTCACAGCGGGACACGTCGTCGAGGACGTCCTTGGTCAGCAGGATCTGCGCGACGGTATGCCCGTACAGGGCGAACTCCCGCGAATACATCCCGAGCAGGTCGCACTGCCCGACGGCAGCCGCCGCCTGCTTCTGGCGGGTGCTCAGCGTTTTTCGGTCGAACCGCAGCTTCGCCAGCCCGCAGCCGACCGCGCCGGACGAAACCAGGATGACCTGCTTGCCGGTGTTCTTGATCTCCGCTAAGCAGCGGACCAGTTTTTCGATTTTCCGCAGGTTCATGGTCCCGTTCGCGTGGGTGAGCGTGGAGGTGCCGACCTTGACCACGATGCGGCGAATCCCTTCCGTTTGGATCTTCATAGAGAAACCGTACCTTCGGGTTTTGATTGATGCGGGGCGGAAAAGCCCCTTGCTTTTTTCCGTTTTTTCTATTATAATGGAAACGATCGGATTTTTCAATAGGGTTTGGAAAGAATTCTGCCGGAAAATCAAAAAAACGAAAGAGGTCACGCGTCCTATGGAACCACTTCCGCTCCTGCTCGCTTCCGCTTCCCCCCGCCGTGCCGAACTGCTGCGGACCGCCGGGATCCCGTTCGTCTGCGAACCGTCCCGCGCCGGGGAACTGCCGGTCGGCTCCCGCCCGCCCGAAGCGCTCGCCGTCGAAAACGCCCGCCGCAAGGCGTCGGAGGTCTCCGCACGATTCCCCGGACGGCTGACGCTCGGGGCGGATACGGTCGTCGTGCTCGACGGGCATACGCTCGGCAAGCCGACCGACCGCGACGACGCTGCGCGAATGCTGCGCGCCCTCTCCGGGCGGACGCACGAGGTGATGACCGGCGTGTGCCTGACGGACGGGAAAACCGTGCGGACCGACCTTTGCGTCACCCGCGTGCGCTTCCGCGAACTCGGCGGCGACCGGATCGCCCGCTACGTCGCGACCGGCGAATGCGACGACAAGGCGGGCGCCTACGGGATACAGGGACGCGGCGGTCTGCTCGTCGAGGGCATCGAGGGGGACTACTTCAACGTGGTCGGTCTGCCGTTGTGCAGAATCGACAAAATGCTCGACGATTTTCTGGTTCATCGACCCTCTTGACAACGTCTGCGGAAATTGGTATAATGAAATAGGGGTTTTGCCCGCGTCGGGGAAGGCGCGGGGGTCCGAAAACAACAGAAAAGGAGTTTTTCCATGAAGAAACGGTTCAAAACGTGGGTTTCCGCGTTCCTCGCGTTCCTGCTGCCGCTCTCGGCGGGCGGACTGGTTTCCGCCGCCGACGCGTATCCGCCGTCGCCGGACGGGATCGACTTCGCTTCCGTCGAGGTCACGCAAGACGGCATAACGCACCACCTGTTCACGCTGGAATTCGATCCGCTTCACAGCAATATCCAACCGCTGGCGTTCTCCGCACGCAACGGCTACGGCGCGACGGTCTACGACTCCGCGAAGAGGGCGGAGGAATGCGGTTACGACGTCAAGGCGGCGGTCAACGCCTGCTTCTTCGGGATGTCCAATCCGCACACCAGCTCCAACCCCTACGGCGGCGTCAACATCTCCGACGGTCGGATCATGCAGGGCGACAACGATTTTTCGCCCCAATGGGAACTGCTCTTCCACAGCGACGGGCGGACCTCGCTCCTCTGCTCGAAGGTCGAATATTCCCTTTCCGCCGCGGACGGCTCGTGGCACGCGCCGCTCTCGCACGTCAATATCTGCCCGACGACGCCGCGTGAAACGGACGGCGGGGTCTACTTTTTCGACCGCTTCTGCGGGGAGAACAGCGACGCGAAATCCCCGGGCGTCGAGGTCCTGCTGGAGAAGCTCGACGGGACCGAACTGACCGTGGGCGGCACGCTGCGCGGGAAGGTCGTCGAAGTCCGCAGCGTCACGTCCTCCGGCGGGAAGATCGGTGAAAACCAGTTCGTGCTGTATGCCGCCAATTCCGGCTCGCAGTACTCGACTTTCCGTTCGCTTTCCGTCGGGGACGTCGTCCTGGTGCGGGCGAAAGAGACGATCGCCGGTTCCGTGGAAGCCATGGAAACCTGCAGCAGCGCCATCGTCACCTACGGCTACACCATCGTCCAAAACCGGCAGAACGTCACAAGCAACGACAACCTCGGCTGGGAATTCAACACGGCACGGGCGCAGCGGACCTGCATCGGCGTCAAGGAGGACGGCTCCCTGCTTATCATCGCGTCCGAAGGGCGCAAGCCGGACACCTACCCGGGCATGACCGTCTATGAACTGGCGGATTACATGATCGATCAGGGCTGCGTGACCGCCATCGATCTCGACGGCGGCGGCTCGACGCAGCTCACGCTCGAGGACGAGACGGGCGAACTGAAGTGCGTCTTTGATACCGAAAGCCGTCCGGTCGCCAACAGCCTGCTGCTCGTCACAAGACCGGAACCGAGCGCGGACGCCCGTGCGGAGCTGTCCTCCCTGCTCGAGCAGGCGACGGCATACCAGGCGGACCCGAACTTTGCGGGCAACCGCGTACCGCTCGAAAAAGCCATCCGGGACGCGAAGGCCGTCCAGGCATCGCAGACGTCCATGCCGGGGGATTACCGCCGGGCGATCGGACGCCTGCGCGAAGCGACCGACGCGACGGGCACGCTCGAAGACGCTTTGAACGCCGTCCGTA
>CANQVQ010000074.1 GCA_947627335.1 uncultured Clostridia bacterium
TCCGGGTGGGCGGCGAGGTAGTCGTTCAGGCGGTTCGCGATCGTCGCGAACAGGTAGCTGTCCTGTAAATTCTTGAAATTTCCGTTGATTTTCATAGCTTCCTCATTTCGTTTCGTCGAACAGGTAGACCCCGCGGCAGACCGTCACAGCCGGTCCCTGCATACGGACCTGTTCGTCGGTATAGGTGATCTGCAAGTCCCCGCCTCGCAGGGAAACGGAAATCGGCTCGCCCTTCGGGCAAAAGCCGTTCTCGACGGCGGCGACGACGGCGGCGCAGGCGCCGGTGCCGCAGGCGAGCGTCTCCCCGCTTCCGCGCTCCCAGACCCGCATACGCAGGTGCGTCCGATCGACGACGCGCACGAATTCCGTATTGACGCGCTCCGGGAACAGCGGCGCACGCTCGAACGCCGGACCGATCTCCGCGAGCGGGAGCGCCGACGGGTCGTCCGTGAATACCACGCAGTGCGGGTTTCCCATGCTGACGCAGGTGATACGGCAGGGCTCCCCGCCGATCTGCACTTGGCGGTCGACGACCGACGGACCGTCCAGCAGGACCGGGATCTTCGACGGTTCGAGGACCGCCCGTCCCATCTCCACCGACGCCCCGACGACCTCGCCGTCCGCAAATTGCAAGCGGATCTCCTTCACCCCGGAAAGGGTTTCGATCCGCAGGACTTCCTTTCGGGAGACGCCCTCGTCGTACAGGAATTTCGCGACACAGCGGATGCCGTTGCCGCACATCTGCGCTTCGCTCCCGTCGGCGTTGAAAATGCGCATCTTCGCGTCCGCGCAGTCCGACGGACCGATGAAGATCGCGCCGTCCCCGCCGACGCCGAACCGACGGTCGGACACCTTCCGCGCAAGGGACGCACGGTCCGGAAGGCTTTGCGTAAATTCCGAAAAATAGACGTAATCGTTCCCGCAGCCGTGCATTTTGGTAAACCGAAGTTCCATTCGCTCCCTCCTTATGCTTTCGCGGGGGCTTGCAGCGCGTCCCGCAGGAGATCCTCCATCGTGTAGAAGCCGCTCTGCTTCCCTTTGAGAAATTCCGCCGCACGGAGCGCTCCCTGCGCAAACAGGGTGCGTCCGATCGCCGTGTGTTTGACGGAAACCACCTCGTCCCCGCAGCAGAACAGCACTTCGTGTTCCCCGACGATGTTTCCGCCGCGAATCGAACTGATGCCGATCTCCGCTTTCGGACGGGCGCACCGACGGTCGGTGCGGTCGTATACGAGATCGGTCTCGCCGGGCAGCGCTTCGCGGATCGCGTGGGCGATCATCAGCGCCGTGCCGCTCGGGGCATCGAGCTTCTGGTTGTGGTGCTTTTCGATGATCTCGACGTCCGCCTTTCCGCCGAGGACGGTCGCCGCCTGGCGGCAGAGCGAGATCAGCAGATGCACGCCGAGCGACATATTCCCGGAATGCAGTATAGCGCATTGTGCGGAAATGCGGTGCAGCGCGTCAAGCTCGTCCGGCGTATGCCCGGTCGTCGCGACGACCATCGGGGTCCCGGTCCGCTCGGCGAACCGCAGCAGGTCGGGGGTGGAGGTATGCACCGTGAAATCCACCAGCACGTCCGCGCACTCGGTCACGTCGTCGAGCGAGCGGTACAGCGGGAAATCGCAGGGCTTTTCAAAAGGATCGACGCCCGCGACGACGCGGACGCCGGCGGAAGCCGCAGCTTCCGCGACCGCCCGACCCATTCTGCCGCAGGCGCCGTTGAGAATCAGATCCGTCATATTTTTCGTCCTTTCCTTGTGTACATCCGCACGTCGGTTCAGAGCAGTCCGACGTCCCGCATGAGCGAATAGAGTTTTTCGTTGTCCGCGTCGTCCATTTCGCACAGCGGCATACGCATTTCCCCGGTACAATAGCCCATCTTCGCCATCGCCGCCTTGACCGGGATCGGGTTGACCTGCATGAACAGCCCGTTGATCAGCGGGAGGTATTCCAACTGCCGCTTCGCCGCTTCCCGGAAGTTCCCGTCGAGGCAAAGCTGCGTCAGTTCGTGGGTCTCCCGGGGCATGACGTTGGAAAGCACGGAGATCACGCCCAGTGCGCCCATCGCCATGAGCGGGACGATCTGGTCGTCGTTGCCGCTGTAGATCACGAGGTCGTCCCCGCAGGCTTCGAGGACCTGCAGAATGGCGGACAGATTGCCGCTCGCTTCCTTGGCAGCGACGATGTTCGGGTGCTTGGCAAGCTCCCGGTAAGCGTTGACGGAGATATTCAGCCCCGTCCGGGACGGGACGTTGTAGAGAATATTGGGGATGTCCGCCGCATCGGCGATCATCTGGAAGTGCCGCACAAGGCTCTTCTGGCTCGCCTTGTTATAGTACGGCGTGACCAGCAGAACCGCGTCCGCGCCGGCGTCCTTCGAGAAGCGGGTCAGTTCGATGGCGTAGTCGGTGTGGTTCGAGCCTGCCCCGGCGATGACCGGGACGCGGTGGTTGACCTTTTCGACGCTGAAGGAGATGATCTCCTTGTGTTCCCTGTCGGTCAGCGTCGCCGCCTCGGCGGTGGTCCCGCAGACGATGATGGCGTCGGTGCCGCCCTCGATCTGCTGTTCAAGAATACGTTCCAAAGCGGGATAATCGACTTCCCCGTCCCGGAACGGCGTGATCAGTGCGACCCCCGCACCGGTGAAAACCTTCTTTTTCTGTGTCATCTCTTACTCATTCCTTTGAAAATACGAATCAAAAATGCAGTCCTTTACACATCTTATCCTATACTACCATGATTTGACGAAAAAGTCAAACCTTTTTTCCGCAAATTTTGAAAAAAACGCTTTCCGCACGCTTCCGCGCATGGAAAGCCGGGATGCGTGTCCCGTTTTCAGAATATGACGTGTCCGCGCAAGTGTGCAAAGGCGTATGTACCGTCGTCGTATGGACGTAAAAAGAGAAAACCGGCGACGACGACGCCAAAAACGGCGCAAGCCGAGCCGGTTTTCAAACAAAATCAAAGCCTTCCGCTTACCTGAAGCGTCACGCTGCCGGGCGTGACCGACCATTCGCCGGTCCGCGTATCCTGCACGGCGGTCGCCGCGGGGACGGTGATCTGCCCGGGAACGGTCTGGAAAAGTCCGGTCGCCTCGTTATAGGTGTACTGCGACGGGGCGGAAAGCGGTTCGCCGTCGAGCGTGACCGTGACGTCGTGCAGAATCGGTGCAAACAGGTCGTTGACCGCGACGCGTTCCTCCGCGTCCGCGTCTGCAAAGCCGGTGTTGAGCAGGACGAACGTATAGGTCAGCCTGCCGTTTTCCAGAACGGGTACCGGGAGGATCGACTTCGCGATGGCGAGCGCCGGGACGAACGCCGATGCGATCGTTTCGCTCGCCGAAAGCGTCTGCGCGAGTGACGCGCCCGTGAGGGAAACGGTATTGCGGATCCGTCCGCCGGAAGCGGGCGGGGCATACGAATTGACCGTCGCACGATAGACGAGCTGAAGCGTCCCGCCGGCGGGAACGGTCAGCCCCGTCACGGTCAGCGGACGGACCGCCGAAACCGTCGGCGCGGACTGCAGGACCCCGTTTTCCCAGAGCATCGCGGAATCGGTCTGATACGTCAGCGGATAGAGCGTCCCCTGCCCGAACGCGTAAGCGCCCAGCGAATCCGTCAGGGTCAGATCGGAGAAGCCGTTTTCCCCTTCGTTTGCGACGGTCACCAGATACACCGCCGTACCGCCGACGCGGTAGTCGCCGCTCAGGGCGGTTTTGCGGATCGACAGGGCGGACCGCACCTCGCCGACGGCGAGGTTGGATTGAAGGGTCGTCGCGTCGTAGGAAAGTTTCGCCTGATTGGTGAAAAGTGCCATGGTTGTTCCTCCCAATCGGATGATACAGTATCATTCTATGAGGGAGGGAACGCAGGGGTGAACGCGTGGACGGGCTATTTTGCGGTCAGGGCTTTGTCCGCCCGCCGTTTGGCGCGTCGACGTCCTCTTCGGGAAAGGCAGCGGGGGCAATCCCCCGCCGATTGCAGAGACTTGCACCGTTCGTACAGTTCGCCGTGCGAACGGACGACAAGACGGAGCGCGTACGGCTCGGTCAGGGAGAACTCCCGGAAATCGACGGCTTCCGGTCGTTCATGCAGGTCTTTCTTTCGACGGTAGGCGCGAAACGGGGAGAACCGCCGGAACGGAATACCGCTTCCGCGGACCGTGACCGTCGCGAAGGACGGGAAAAGCCGCCACGGGCGAAACCGAACCTTCCTGACCTCCGCCCAGCGGATCCGATCCACCCGTTCCTCCTGACAGCGGTAGTACAGATAAACCGCTTTCTGCGTCACGACGAGCAGATTGGCGCACGCCGAGCGGAACAGGAACGCCCGGACGACGAGAAGTCCGCCGCAGAAAAGCCAGAACAGGAGCGGCAGCCGCCAGACACGCGGGAGCAGAAACGGAAGGGCGAACAGCGAAAAGTACGCGAGCGCAGGCAAGAGCGTCTGCGGGCAGAAGAAGTAAAAGCGTGGGAGCCATTGCCAAAAGACGCAGTCCTCTCCCTCGCAAAACAGGGTCTGCACGAATGCAAAGGCGTCCTCCTTCGGGCGGACCGCAGGCTCGACCCAAATGCTTTTCCGCACGCATTCTCCCCTCTTTCCGTCGAAATTACCCTCTGCGGATCACCCCGCAGGCGATCTTGGTTCCGGCGTTTCCGGACGGTTGGGTTTTGAAATCGTCCGGGTCGCTGTGGATCACGACCGTTCGACCGATGACGTCCCGCAGTGCAAAACGGTCGGTCAGCACCGCGAGGTTTGCTTTTCCGTTCGCCGACAGCAGCGGCGGAAGGTCCCCGGCGTGGTCGGGGTGTTCCCTCCCGAAGGGATTATAGTGGCTTCCCGTGTTCGGAAAGCCTGCGCCGTTGCAGTCCTTCCCTTCGTGGATATGGAACGCAAAAAATCCCGTTTCCGAATCCGGCAGACCGCTGATCTCGGCGACGACCAGAACGCCGTCGTCCCTTTGACGGAACCGAACCTTGCCGGAGAGGTTCGGCGCAGATTCCCCGCCGACGACGTCGGCGATGGCTGATACATGGTTTGTTCGCTGCATGATCGTTTCCTCCTTACTGTAAACGATATGCAGCGGGACGTCAAAACGGTGCTTCGCCGAGGCATTGCTCCAAAATGAATTTCGCGATACAGCGGTTCAGTTCCCCTTCCGCGTCGTCGTCTTTCTCGACCTGTCGGACCCGTTCGACCGCCTCCCGGACATACGGGTCCTCCCGCACCTCCAGCGGGTACACGTCGAGCGGCAGGGACTCCCCCGCGAACAGCGTGCCGAGCAATTCGGCGAACACCCTCGCGTACTGCTTCGCACCGACGCGAACGACCGCACGGAGCATCTCCTCGCTTTTCCGGTCGCTCAGCACGAGGTCCGCGCCTTCCCGCACGGCATTGCGGAACTGCAGGACGCGGACAAGCGTCTGTTCCGGCTCGCGCAGCGAATGAAAGGTGTGACGGATCGTCATCGCTTCGCGGACCTTCTCCATCCGAAACGGCGAAAGCTGTGTCTCCACGCCGTTTTCGTGCAAATAAAAGACCCCGTTTTCATCGCGGTCCCTCCACCCGGTGCGGCGGAATTCGATCTCGTAGAAATCCGACGAATGCGGCAGAATGCAGTTGTATTCGATGCTGTTGGCGTCGTAGATAAAGTATACGGGCGCACGGTCTACCGCGACGTCCGCGCTGTCGCCGTTTTCCAAAGCGCAGACCGGTTCGCCGTTGACGCAGAGAAAATTGGTGAGGGCATATCCGGCGAAACCGATCTCGCGTTTCAGCCGGAAACGAACTTTTCCATCCATTTTGCACTCCTTTCCGTGTCGGGTCCGCAAAAGAACCGCTCAGCCGTTCTCGATCTCCAGCGTTTCCCCGGTTTTCAGGTCGGCGAAAACGAAGAAGTGTTTGCGGGACGGTCCGTTTCTCGTCGTATAGGTGTAGAACAGCAGATCCCGATCCACGATCACGTTCCAGATCGCACTTTCGACCGGGGCGGTATAGATTTTCACAACGTTCGTGAAATCCCTGTCCGCCTGATAGATCTCGTTGTCGCCGTTCAGGAAATAGACGCCGTCGCTGTTGAAAAACAGTTCGGACAGCTTCGTATCCGCCAGCAGGACCTCCTCGTCGCCCAGCCCGTAATCGGCTCTGCGGCAGAGGGCGTCCCCGCTCTTGTAGTAAAAATCCTCCCCGGAAAGCGCAAACGGCAGGATGTCGGAATCGGCATACGGGACCTCCTCGCCGGTTTGCGGGTCCAAAAGCCGATAGCTCCCGCCGGTTTCCCCGTCGGCATAGAGGAGTTTTCCGTGCAGCGGCATGAAATAGAGATTCCCTTTCCCGGACAGGACGGTTTCGGGCTCGGAACCGTTCGGCTCCAGCTTCAGGACCCGACCGACCAATTCGCCGGAGGCTTCGTCCTCGCCCTCCGCGAGAAAATAAACGGTTTGCCCTTCCTGCACGATGTACGAAAGGAGGTCGCCGCTGCGGTAGAGTTCCTTCACGTCGTTTCCGAAAAAGTCCGTCCGATAGAGCACGGAGCCCGTCTCCTCCCGCACGACGAAAAACAGTCCGTCGCTTCCGCAGTAAATACTTTTCCCGGCACTGCCCCACAGGCAGCTTTCGTGGTCGCAGAGCGGGTCCCTGCAGGCGACCGAAAAATTCCCCGTGATCTTGTCGTAGGAACGCAGAACGACGTCGCTGCCCGTCTTGATATAGAGCGCGAGCGGCGTATCGAGCGCACTTTGCATCATCCGATCGTTCAGGTAGATCGCGTAGAGATACGTCCGAAGCAGTTCGTCCTGCGATTCGGAAGCGAATTCGGAAACGGGAAAGGACCCCTCAAAATTCCCCGACGCGGACGCGTCGCTTTCGCTTTGCGAACTCGCGGAATACGCCCCTTTTTGCGAACTCGCGGAATACGCCCCTTCCTCTGGCACGCGTTCCGTGCATCCGGCAAGCAGCAATGCCGAAATCGCCAAAATGACCGCGTATACGCTCGCTTTTCTCAATCCGTTTTCCTCCCGTGCATGAACCGTATGTCCGAAAATCATACCTAAATTCTATCACAGAAAACGGATTTTGTCAACAGGTTGACAAATATCGTTGTATACGTTATACTGAATATATAAAAAATCGCCCTAAACGGAAAAATGCAAGGGGGACCGCCGCACCATGAAAGAATTGTCGCTCGAAACCGTCAGCAAATCCTTCAAGCAGACGAAAGCGCTGGACGGCGTGTCGTTCACGCTGGGGAACGGACTGCACGCCCTTCTCGGTCCGAACGGGAGCGGAAAGACGACTCTGATGCGCATTTTGACGCTGAACCTCCCGGCGGACGGCGGTACGGTGACGTTCGACGGCGAGGACGTGCGTGCGATGGGCGGGCGGTACCGTGCGAAGCTCGGCTATATGCCGCAGAGCGCGGGGCTGTTCCCGTCCTTCCCGCTCGACGAATTCCTGTGCTATATCGGCTCGCTGAAAGGGTTGAAGAAAAAGGAAACGCTGTCGCAGTCGGAAACACTGCTGCGGGAAGTCGGACTTTGGGAGCATCGGCGGGAAAAGCTCGGCGGATTCTCCGGGGGTATGAAGCAGCGGGCGGCGCTGGCGCAGGCGTTGCTCGGCGAGCCGGAGCTGCTGGTCCTCGACGAACCGACGGCGGGGCTGGACCCGGTGCAGCGCATCGGCGTTCGCAACCTGCTCGCACGATACGCGGAAAAGCACTGCGTCCTGCTCGCGACGCACATCGT
>CANQVQ010000075.1 GCA_947627335.1 uncultured Clostridia bacterium
GGTGTAGTTGCCCGCATTCGACTGGCGGACGGAGTTGCCCACCGTACCGCTCGGGTCGTTGCGGGTGAAGGGGATGCCGGAAGCGGTCAGGTAGGGTTCCATCGCATCGGCGATCAGGTTCATGTAATACTCTTCGCTGCCGCTGTTGTCGTAGTATAGGTTGTATTCCTGCGTGGACGGACTCAAAAAAAGTTCTGCCATCAATCGATTCCTTCCTTTCCTTTGCCAGCATATGTAGGGAAAGGGACGATTGTGCGAAAAAACCGACAGGGTTTTCGGGTGGCAAACGCAATCGCGTCGTCGCCGCTATGCGTCGCCTTGCTCTGCGTTTTCCCCCCAAATACCCCCCTTTCATCGAAAAGCGGCTCGGCTTGCGCCACTTCTGACGCCGCCTTCGCCGCTTTTCTCTTAAGGTGTTCCTCCGGCGGCTCATGTCCGCCTACGGAACGATATTTTTATTGATTTTTATCGCAAACGGATCGTTTTTGCCGTGCAAAATGCTTACGAACGACGCAGGAAGGAGAAAAGCCCTTTCTTTTCCGCCGGCTTTCCGTCCGCGTCCTCGCGTTGGACGGCGAGTACGCGGTACCCGGTCGGTTGGATCGCCGCACGCAGCGCGTCGTCGGGGATGTCCTCCTCGGTCAGCAGGACGCAGGTCCCTTTCGCGTGGGAGGACGCGACCTTTTTCACCCGAAAGTTCCGACGGATCGCGTCGTTGACATGGGATTCGCACATCCCGCACCGCATCCCGTCGATCTGCACCGTGATCTTCTTCACGACGGTCCGTCCCCCTTCTTACGCCCGCAGGCGCCGCCCATCGGGCAGGACCCGCACGACCCGCAGGAGCCGCAGGAACCGCCCCGCTTCCGCCCGCGTACCATACTGACGACGACGGCGCACACGATCCCCGCCAAAGCGAGGCAAATGAGGATCGTCGCGAGGTTATCCGCCAGCCATTGCATATACGCTCTCCCCTTTCCGAGATTTTCCGTGAAACCTTATACGTTGGTGGTTTCCTTGGTTTCCGCCGACGCGGACTTTTCCCCGACGGTCAGACGGGTGGCTTCGCGGTACGGGCGGAACAGCTGGAACAGGATCCCCGCCAGCACCAGCAGGGCGGCGACAAGCGCGACGACCTGCGGTGCGGAAGCGATGCCGCCGGTAAACAGCAGTCCGAAGTTGTAGATCATCAGCGAAACCGCGTAGGCAAACACGCACTGGTACCCGATCGCGAACAGCGTCCACTTTCCGCTGTTCATCTCGCGGCGGATCGCGCCGATCGCGGCGAAGCAGGGCGCGCAGAGCAGGTTGAACACGAGGAAGGAATACGCCGCAAGCTGCGTCATCCCCTCGAAGTCCAGCACGCCGAACACGCCGACGACTTCCTCCTTTGCGACCAGACCCATGATGGTCGCGATGGCCGCCTTGATGGTCCCGAAGCCGAGCGGGGCGAAGATCCAGCAGATCGCACCGCCGACGATGCCGAGGATACTGCTTTCCAGCTCCATCTCCGGGTCAAACAGGAAGCTGCCGTCCACCACGCCGAACGACGAACCCGCCCAAATGACCAGCGAGGAGAGCAGGATGATGGTCCCGGCTTTCTTGATGAAGGACCAGCAGCGCTCCCACATGGACCGAAGCAAGTTGGAGATCGTCGGCCAGTGGTACGCGGGCAGTTCCATGACGAACGGCGCCGGATCGCCGGAGAACGGACGCGTCTTCTTGAGCATGATGCCGGAAACGATGATCGCCGCCGCACCGACGAAGTACGCCGAGGGCGCGACCCACCACGCGCCGCCGAACAGCGCCGACGCGATAAGCGCGATGATCGGCAGTTTCGCGCCGCACGGAATGAACGTCGTCGTCATGATGGTCATGCGGCGGTCCCGCTCGTTTTCGATGGTCCGCGACGCCATGATCCCCGGCACGCCGCAGCCGGTGCCGATCAGCATCGGGATGAAGGACTTGCCGGACAGCCCAAACTTTCGGAAGATACGGTCCATGACGAACGCGATTCGCGCCATATATCCGCAGGATTCCAAAAACGCGAGGAACAGGAACAGCACGAGCATCTGCGGCACGAAGCCGAGCACCGCGCCGACGCCGCCGATGATGCCGTCCAAAAGCAGGCTGTTGAGCCATTCGGGCGTGCCCGCCGCATCCAGTCCGCGCTCGACCAGCACCGGGATGCCCGGCACCCAGACCGGGTAATCCTCCGGCGCGGGAACCCCCTCGGCGTCCTCGCCGAGCGCCGCGTCGTAGATGCCGGAAATATCGAACCCTTCCTCCGCGAGCGCGTCCGCGTAGGAGCCGTACGCCTCGTCGAACGCGGCGAAATCGCCGTCCTCGATCGCGCCCTGCAGGTCCTCCGCGCCGACGACGTCCGCTTCGACGGCAGAATTCACGAGCGTCCGCATTTCGTCGGTCCAGAGGTTCTCCTCCGCATACGCGTTCATCGCGTCGTCGTAAGCGCCGGACCCGATCCCGAACAGGTGCCAGCCGTCGCCGAACACCCCGTCGTTCGCCCAGTCCGTCGCGAACGAACCGACCGTCGAAACGGAAATATAGTAGACAAGGAACATAATGACCGCGAAGATCGGCAGAGCCGCGAACCGGTTGGTGACGACACGGTCGATCTTGTCCGACACCGTCAGCCTGCCTGCGCTCCGCTTATGGTAGCACGCCTTGATGACCGACGCGATGTAGATATAGCGCTCGTTGGTGATGATGCTTTCCGCGTCGTCGTCAAGTTCCTCCTCCGCCGCCTTGATGTCGGATTCGATGTGCGAAAGCGTGGCTTCCGGCAGCTTCAGCCGTTCGAGCACCTTTTCGTCCCGCTCGAAGATCTTGATCGCGTACCAGCGCTGCTGTTCCTCCGGCATGGTATGCACGGCGGCTTCCTCGATATGCGCGATGGCGTGCTCCACGGCGCCGGAAAACGTGTGGTGCGGGACGGTTTTCGTGTTCGCGGCAGCGTGCATGGCGGCTTCCGCCGCTTCCGTCAGTCCCGTGCCCTTCAGCGCCGAGATGCAGACGACCTTGCAGCCGAGCTGACGGGACAGCTCCTCCGTGTCGATGCGGTCGCCGTTCTTTTCGACGACGTCCATCATGTTGACCGCGATGACGACCGGGATCCCCAGCTCCGTCAATTGCGTCGTCAGGTACAGGTTGCGTTCGAGGTTCGTGCCGTCGATGATGTTGAGGATCACGTCCGGTCGCTCGCCGACGAGGTAATTCCGTGCGACGACCTCCTCGAGCGTGTACGGCGACAGCGAATAGATGCCCGGCAGGTCCGTGACCGTCACGCCGTCGTGCTTTTTGAGTTTGCCTTCCTTCTTTTCCACCGTCACGCCCGGCCAGTTGCCGACGAACTGGTTCGAGCCGGTCAGCGCGTTGAACAGCGTCGTTTTGCCGCAGTTCGGGTTGCCCGCGAGGGCGATTCGCAATTCCATATGCCTTCCTCTCTTTCCTGCTTCCGGCGGCGTTAGCACCTGCTAACCGACCGCCCGAAAATCGCCGGGACAGTCCGTCCCGGAACCTTTTCCGACCCTTATTCGACCTCGATCATTTCCGCGTCCGCCTTCCGCAGGGACAACTCGTACCCCCGCACGGTCACTTCGATCGGGTCCCCCAGCGGCGCGACCTTGCGGACGTGGACCTCCACGCCCCGCGTGATGCCCATGTCCATGATCCGGCGCTTCACCGCGCCCTCTCCGTGGAGCCGGACGACGCGGACCGTTTCTCCGATCGAAACCTCTCTGAGCGTTTTCATCTGCCGTTTCCCTCCTGTATCTCTGTCAAACCATGATTTTCCGTGCCATCTGCTCGCTGATCGCGATGCGGGACTCCTTGACGTTGACGATCACGTTCCCGCCGATCGTGTTGATGACGGTCACGCTCCCGCCGACGACGAACCCGAGCGTTTCCAGATGCTTCTTGACCTCCGGGGTCCCCCCCACCTTTTTGATGATCATTTCCTCGCCGACCGTGGCGAATATCAGCGGCATCATACTCCGATTGTTTTCCGTGCTTTCCTCGAGACTGAGTTAGTCATCGCTAACTACTAATACTATACTCCATTCGTACGCGTTTGTCAAGGGGATTTTTGAAAAAATCTGTGATTTGTGAGATATGCACAGGCTTCTTCCGCCTTTTCGCCGAACTCTTGCGCGGAAATTCCAAAGTTTCAGAATTTTTCGGTCTTTCGGTTGACGAACGCCGTAAAAAGGTGTATTCTTGAAGTGGTATCGTCTTGCAGGGTTTGATACAAGGTCAAGGAAAAATTGCAAAGTACGTTTTTGCGGTGTACGTTTTTACCGGGAGTAAGTTTTTTCGTCGTATCAGTCGGAATCAAGGATGAAACGTGAGGAAGCGTGTTATGGACTGCCCTATTTCGCTTTACTATGATACAGAAATATCCAATGTCCAAACATTGGATTTATGTCGCGGTGAGAATGATTACAGAAAAGTATATTTTGTGACGGACGGGCAACGAAAACTTGTAATCAAACAAGTATCCAACGCCTTCAGCGACGAACACAGAATTGCAGGCTGGTTCAAACTGATGGACGAATACCGTAAAACGGGATTGCATTGTCCTGCCGTCGTACCGAATCGCAATGGAGAGCTGCTTCACCGCGATACAATAGACGGACGTGATTATTATACGTTTGCCGAAGAATATTCCGTTTATGAAACCGCCGAACACATTGGTGAGGAAACGTACAGAGACGCCCTGGGACACAATTGCTACACCCCGGATGTTATGCGCTCCTTGGGGAAAATTGCCGCCGCAAAATTGGACATTTTGGATTGGCCTTCCGCATACTGTCTGCTTGAGCCGTTCTGCGCTTCCGATACGACCGACGAAGCGACCGATTGCGCCGTTGCGTTTGTGAAATACATAAGAGAAAATCTCCCTGCACATTTGACGCGGGCCGAGGCTCTTTTGGAACTTTTCTATAAACGACAAAAAGAATTAAGCGCGGTATATCCTTTGTTGCCGACATCCTGTTTTCAGGCTGATTTGAACGACAGCAATATACTTCTCGATGAAAACAACCATTTTGTGGGCTTGATCGATTTCAATTTATGCGGGAAAGAGCCGGTTTTGAACTATGCTGTACGGGAAGCGCTGTGGGGCGTTTCCGATAAGCGGTTGTTCGGCGAAAAAGGCGACAGGTGGCTGTTTCTCTATGATGAAACTTTAGACGACCTTCGGATAAACTTGTTCTTGGAAAATATAGGCTATATTCAAGAAAACTACGAGTTTAGTGTTTTTGAAAAAAGGTCTTCCCGATTTTATTCCGCTATATGAACTCGTTTTGGTGGTTTCATTTGGATGAAATCAAATTGGTCAAAGAGGATGAATCCAAAATCGGGCAACTCCTTGATTGGTTGGAGCGCCAGATGACGCGAGACGACATACGGTTGCCTTAAACCTTTCCGTTCTTCCTGCATTCTTCCGGTATGAATCCGTACCTTTGGAAACGGTTATCCTCCCAATGTCACGGCGCCGGCTTACATTCATTAAAATGCTTGTATCAAGATCGCAAAGAACAGAAAGCGTATCTCTAAGAAAGGAGTTGTTCTCATGCCGAACGCAAAGAGTATAGCGAGGGCGGCGGAGCTTCGTGCGGAGATCCGGCGGCACGGCGCGGAAATTCTGCGTGCGAAGGGAATGCTGGTCGGGCGGGCGTTCGTCCAGCACGGCGACGTGAGCGTCTACGAGCATTGCGTCAATGTGGCGTTCGTCAGCCTGTACCTCGCACGGCGGCTTCACATCCCGCTGAACCGGGACGTGCTGATCCGCGGGGCGCTTCTGCACGACTATTTCCAGTACGACTGGCACGAGGACGACCCCTCGCACCGCCTGCACGGGTTCCACCACGCCAAACGGGCGCTGGAGAACGCTTGCCGGGATTTCGCGCTGACCGCACGGGAAAAGGACGTCATCGCCAAGCATATGTTCCCGCTCAATCTCCGCCCGCCGCGGTACCGCGAAAGCGTGCTGGTCTGCGCGACGGACAAAATGTGCGCCGTGCTGGAGATTTTCGGTCCCGACTGTCTGCGCCGGCGGACCGGACTGCACAGCACCGTGCGTTCCGCTGCAAAGTGAATCCCCGCGGGAGCGCCGTCCCCGGTCCTCCCGCTTTTTTGTGGCAAGAAAACCGACAAAACGGAGGTCCCCCGACGGGGAAACCTCCGTTTCTTTGATACCGATCGCGTTTACTCCGCCGGGGTCGGCTCGGCGGACTGCGCCGCCTGTTCCGCGAGGGCGGCGATGTCGAGAATGGACAGCGCACCTTCGTCCCCGACGTAGGTTTCCGGCAGCTTGCCGTCCCAACCATCGATCAGGTAGTACTGCAGCAGCGCTTCGGTCAGCGACCCGGCGAGCGCGTCGTTGATCTCTGCGTCCTTCTGCCCCGCGTATTCCGCGGCGTCCGCCTCGATGCGCCGGACTTCCGCCTCCGCTTCGGCTTCGATCTTCTGCGTTTCCGCCGCCGCTTCCGCCGCGATGACCTTGCGGTCTGCGGACGCGCTCTCCTCCATCGTCGCCTGCTCCTGCGCGATCTGCGCCTGCAATTTATTCTGGGCGGCGACCTGCTTGGCTTCGACTGCGGCGGTGAACGCGTCGGTGAAGTCGATGTTCTCGACCGCCGTCGAAACGACCTCGATGTTGTACGTCGCGAGGTCCTCTACCAGCAGTTCCATGATCTTGTTCGACAGTTCGTCCCGACGCTCGACCAGTTCGTCGGCGGTGTACTGCGCGATGACGCTCTTGACCGCCTCCTGGATCCGCGGCACCATGACTGTATCGTAGTAATCCACCCCGATGGAGCGGTAGATGGTCTGGGCGTTGCTCTTTTCGATCTGGTAGTTGATGGAATAGTCCACGTCCACTTCCTGAATGTCGCTCGAGAAGCAGCTCATTTGCAAACTGCCCTTCTGGTTGCGGTTGTCCATGCGGACGACCTCCTGCCACGGCAGTTTGAAATGCACGCCCGCTTCGTAGGTGTAATTCTCCACCTTGCCGAACGTGGTGACGATGCCGGTGTGCCCGGTCGGGACCGAACTCATGCAGGCGGCTCCGATGACGACCAGCCCGCATAACGCGAACCATTGCCGCTTGCCGCGACGCCACGTCAGCCGCTCCTTGACCCGCCCGTCGTAGGAATACTTCTCCTTGCGGATGCCGAGCAGCACGTACAGCACCGCGATGGCGATCAATCCGGATACAAAAATAGTCATGTGTGTGTTCTCCTTTCAATATGGAAGCGTTTCTTTTCTCTTTTTCAGGTTGCGGTCGCCGCCGAGAGCCCCGCGAGCCGCCCGGTCGCGAACGCGATCTGCAGGTTGTACCCGCCGGTATACGCGTCCACGTCCAGCAGTTCCCCGGCGAAATACAGCCCAGACACCAGGCGGGACGCCATGGTTTTCGGGTCCACCTCGTCGACGGACACGCCTCCGCTGGTGACGATCGCCTCCGCAAGCGGACGGGGACCGGTCAACTCGATGCGGAGGTCCTTCAGCCCGGCGCACAGCCGCCTGCGCTCCTCGCGAAGCAGGGAATGGGGCTTCTCCTCCCCGGTAAAACCGAGCCGGGAAAGGAACGGCAGGATCATCTTCGCGGGCAGCAGACTTCCCATGCAGTTGCGCAGGTCGCGGTTCCCGTGCGACGCGAACTCCCGCTGC
>CANQVQ010000076.1 GCA_947627335.1 uncultured Clostridia bacterium
AGCGACCTCGCGTCCGCCGTGCTGGAAGCCGGGGATTTCTGCGTCGGCGGGGCGTGCTACCCGGAAGGGCACCCGGAGTCGCCGAGCCTGCGGCAGGACATCGAAAATCTGCGGTACAAGGTGGATGCGGGCGTGTCTTTCCTGACCAGCCAGATGTTTTTCGACAACACGATCTTCTATCGGTACATTTTGGAGCTTTACCGGGTCGGCATCCACGTCCCGGTCGTCGCCGGCGTCATGCCCGTGACCCACGCGAAGCAGGTCAAACGCATCTGCGCCCTGTCCGGCACGGTCCTGCCGCAGCGGTTCCGCATGATCGTCGAGCGCTTCGGGGAGGACCCCGCCGCCATGCAGCAGGCGGGCATCGCCTACGCGACCGACCAGATCATCGACCTGCTCGCCAACGGCGTGGAACATATTCATATTTATACCATGAACCGTCCGCAGATCGCTTCCCGCATCTTTGAAAACCTCTCCTCCATTCTCCCCGATGAACGCTGAACGTGCGGAGATCCGCCGCTACCTTGCGGCGGGGGATATGCCCGCCGGGCAGCTGGACGAATGGATCGACCGGGCGCTCGCGCTCGCGGACCGAACCGTCCGTCCGCGGTCGCTCTACGGGGTCTATCGGTGCGGAACGGACGGGGACGGCGCGACGGTCGGCGGCGTGTATTTCGCCGGAAAGTCGCTGGCGCGGAATCTGCGCCCGTGCGGGCGGGTGTTCCTGCTCGCGGTGACGCTGGGCGCGGAGGCGGACCTGCTGCTGCGGCGGGAGACCGGGCGGGGGTCCGCGTATGCGGCGGTGATGCAGGCGGTTCTGACCGAGCGCATCGAGCGTGCGTGCGACGGCGCGGAAGCGGAATTGCGTCAAACGCTTTCCCCCGGGGAGATCCTGCGTCCGCGTTTCAGCCTCGGCTACGGGGACACGCTGCTTTCCGACCAGAAGGCGTTTTTTGCCCTCTTGCCGGTCGCAAAGCGGCTGGGCGTCTCGCTGTCCGAGAGTTTTTTGATGACCCCGATGAAATCCGTCACGGCGTTCGTGGGGGTCGCGCAGACGGAAAGGAAGGACGTATGAAGCAACTGAAAGACCGGCTCGGGAAGGAATTGCTGTTCTGGGACGGCGGCATGGGGACGGAACTGCAGTCCCGCGGTCTGCGCGGGGACGAGCTGCCAGAAAATTGGAACCTGACTCACCCGGAGCAGGTCAAAGCCATTCACGCCGCCTACCTCGACGCCGGTGCGGACATCCTGTGCGCCAACACGTTCGGCGCGAACCGAATCAAGCTCGGCGGCGACCCGACGGCGTACCTCCGCGCAGGGATCGCGCTTGCGCGGGAGGCGGTTTCCGCCTGCGACCGCACGGCGTACGTCGCGCTGGATGTCGGACCGACCGGGAAACTGCTCGAACCGTTCGGAACGCTGTCGTTCGAGGACGCGTATGCGGCGTTCGCGGAGCAGATCCGGATCGGCGCGGAAGCGGGGGCGGACCTGATCGCGATCGAAACCATGACCGACCTGTACGAAGCGAAGGCGGCGCTGCTCGCGGCGAAGGAGAACTGCCGCCTGCCCGTCGTCGTCAGTTACATCTTCGACGAAAGCGGCAAACTGCTGACCGGCGCGGACGTCCGCACGGCGTTCCTGCTCGCCCGTTCGCTGGGCGCGGACGCCGTGGGGACCAACTGCGGGCTGGGTCCGGCGCAGGTCGCCGACCTGCTTGCGGAGCTGCGCGAGCACGCGGGACTGCCGCTTTCCGTCTGCCCGAACGCGGGACTGCCGGAACTTATCGACGGCAAAACCGTCTACCGCGTTTCGCCGGAAGCATTCCTGCGGGCGTCGGAAGGGTTCGTGCGGGGCGGTGCGTCCCTGCTCGGCGGGTGCTGCGGCACGACCCCGGCGCACATCGCCGCTCTGACGGCACATTTCCGCGGACAAGCCCCCGAACCGGTCCGTCCGGTGCGCGGGACGCTGGTTTCCTCCTATACCCACACGGTCTCCTTCGGCGGTCGCCCGCTGGTCATCGGCGAGCGCATCAACCCGACCGGCAAGCCCCGCCTGAAGGCGGCGCTGCGCGAGCGGGACATGGACGTCCTGCTGTCCGAAGCGATCTCGCAGACGGACTGCGGGGCGGACCTGCTCGACGTGAACGTCGGACTGCCGGAGACCGACGAAACCGCCCTGCTCGTGCAGGCGGTCCGTGCGGTGCAGAGCGTCTGCGACCTGCCGCTGGTGCTGGATTCCGCGTCGCCCGAAGCGCTCGAATGGGGTCTGCGCGTCTATAACGGTCGCCCGCTGGTCAATTCGGTCAACGGCTCGGCACATTCGCTGCAAACGGTTCTGCCGCTGGTAAAGAAGTACGGCGCGTGCGTCGTGGCGCTGACGTTGGACGAAAATGGCATCCCGCCGACCGTCGAAGGGCGGGGGGGGTTCGCGAAGCGCATCCGGGACGAAGCCGCTTCCTACGGCATTCCGCCGGAGGATCTGCTCGTCGATACGCTGACCATGACGGTCGGCACGGACGACCGTGCGGCGCTCGTGACGCTCGAAACGGCGGAACGGGTGCGGAACGAACTCGGGCTCTGCACGCTGCTCGGCGTTTCCAACTGCTCGTTCGGTCTGCCGGAGCGGGAAACGCTGACGGCGACCTTCCTGACGCTCGCGATCCAGCGGGGGCTTTCGGGGGCGATCGTCAACCCGCTTTCCGCCGTCGTCCGCAACGCGTATCTGGCGGCGTGCGCGCTCTGCGGCTGGGACGAAAACTGCCTGCGCTACATCGGCGGCGTCTCCCCGCTCGGGCAGCCGGCGCAGGCGCGGAAAACCGAATCGGCGCAAGGCGGGGACGCAACGCTCGCCGAAGCCGTCGAACGCGGACTGTCGGAACGGGCGAAAGTCCTCGCACAGACCATGCTTGCCGAACGGCAGCCGCTCGACCTCGTGCGGGAGGAGCTGATCCCGGCGCTGGACCGGGTGGGGAAGGCGTTCGAGGAGAAGAAGCTGTTCCTGCCGCAGCTGCTCATGAGCGCGGACGCGGCGCGGGCGGCTTTCGCGGTCGTGCAGGACGCGATCCGTGCGAGCGGACAGGCGCAGGCGAGCAAGGGGACGGTCCTGCTCGCGACGGTCAAGGACGACGTGCATGACATCGGCAAGAACATCGTCAAGGTGCTGCTGGAAAGCTACGGCTTTACGGTCGTGGACCTCGGCAAGGACGTTCCGCCGGAAACCGTCGCACGGGAAGCGCGTGAACGGAAAATTCGGCTGGTCGGACTTTCGGCGCTGATGACGACGACGGTCCCGCACATGGAAGAAACCATTCGCGCCCTGCGGCGGGAGGCGCCGGACTGCAAGATCATCGTCGGCGGCGCGGTGCTCAACGAGGCGTGCGCGAAGTCCATCGGGGCGGACGCGTATTCGCCGGACGCGATGGCGACGGTCCGCTACGCGGAAGAATTCTTCGCGGGGGAATGAGGACATGGAGATCGGAACCGAAAAGGAACTGCTGGAGCTGACGCTCGCGCTCGCGAGGATTCCTGCGCCGAGCGGGGCGGAAGGCGAACGGGCGGCGTTTTGCCGACGCTGGCTGGCGCAAAACGGTCTTTCGCCGGAGGTGGACGCCGTCGGGAACGTGCTTGTCGAATGCGGCGGCGCGGACGAACCGACGGTGCTGTTCGCGGCGCACACGGACGTGGTGTTCCCGTCCTCCGTGCCGCTCGTCCCGCGTCGGGAGGGAGAAAAGCTCTTCTGCCCCGGCATTTTTGACGACACGGTGCATCTGGCGTTCCTGCTGCTCTGCGCACGGCGGACGGCGAAGGAAAAAAGACCCGACGGGGTCCGTTTCGTGTTCGCGGCGGACGTCGGCGAGGAAGGGCAGGGCAACCTGCGGGGCTGCCGGGCGCTCATGGAGCGGTACGGGAAGCGCCTGCGGGAATTTATCGCGTTCGACAGCGGACTTTCGACGGTCAACGTCGGCGCGATCGGCTCTTCGCGCTTCCGCGTCACGGTGAAGTGTGCGGGCGGTCATTCCTACCGGGATTTCGGGCGGGAGAATGCCATTTCTCTGCTCGCGTCGCTGATCTCGCGGCTGGACGCACAGCCCTTGCCGCAGACCGGGGTCACGACCTACAATTTCGGACGCGTCGAGGGCGGCACGACGGTCAACAGCATCGCGCAGACGGCGTCGCTGCTCTACGAATACCGTGCCGACCGTGCGGAAAACCTCCCGTTCATGCGGAAAAACTTCGCTTCCGCCGTCGAAACCCTCCGCGACCGACGGGCGGACGTGACCGTCGAACCGATCGGCGAACGCCCCTGCGCTGGGTGCATCGACCCGTCGGCGCAGGCGGCTCTGCTCGGGCGCGTGGACGACGCGTTCCGACGCGCCGGACTGCCCGTCCCTGCGCGGACGCTCGGCTCGACCGACTGCAACCTCCCGCTCTCCATGGGCATCCCGGCGGTCTGCATCGGACTTGCGGACGGCGGAGGCGCCCATTCGACGGAGGAATACCTCCTGCCGGACAGCATTCCGTCCGGGCTTTCCGTCGCGGGGAACCTGCTCGCGTCCTATCTGGCGTAGGACCCGGAACGTCGGTCCGTATCTCCCTGTCACGCGGCGGGTGCCGAAGTTCCATTCCGGCGCGGTAGACAAACGGGGTCGAACTGTGCTATCCTACGGACAGACAGAAACAGGGAGGAAAAGACCATGACATTCGGAAACCGTATCCTTGAACTTCGCGCCCACGCGGGGCTTTCGCAGGAGGCGTTCGCCGAGCGGCTGGACACCACCCGTCAGACCGTTTCCCGCTGGGAACTGGACCTTGCGCTCCCGGAGATCGAAAAGATCGTCCGCATCGCCCGTCTGTTCGGCGTGACGACCGATTCGCTCCTGCTCGACGGCATTTCGACCTTCGACGACGGGTTTGAAGCGTTCCCCTGCGGGGTCTACCGCGGGCGGGACCTGCTGATCGTCGAAACCGAGCGGTTCGCGCTCGTGTATGCGGACCGTGGGGATCGCCTCGCGTCGGAACTTTACGAGGGGTTCGGGCGGGAAAAGACCCTGCGTGCGACCGTTTCGTTCGACCTGACTGCCGGGAAAGCGGTCTACGCCTACGCGGACGACGCCGGGAAGGTCGTTTCCGCTTCGGATTTCGCCGGCGAACTCGGAAAACCGTTCGACCGTTCCCCGCTCGACGGCATGAAGCGGGTCGGGACCTTCTTCGTCGATCGCGGCGGACGGGAATTGCCGACGGTCGGGCAGGCGGGCTTCAAGACCTGCCTGGAGACCTGGCGGAAGGGGACGCGGTTCTACTGCCGCGAAGGGAACCTGTTCGCGTCCGTCTGGACCGGCGGAAGGGAGTACGCGTTCCATATGAACCCCTCGAACAACGGGAACATTTACTGCTGTGCCGTTCCGTTTCAGCCGTTCGCGATGGGGGTCTGCACCGGGCAGAGCGCTTTCCGCATTCGCAATTGGAAGGACAATACCGACGCGTTCGCGTGTTCGTTCGCACATCTGAACGACCCGTTCCCGTCGATCCCCGTGCCGGACGGCAGGGACGGTCTTGCCTACGCGACTCCGCCGGGCGTCACCGTCGAATATGTGACACGTTACACCGAGGATTCCGTCACGGTTTCCAATTGCGGGGACGAATTGACCTACTTCCGGAACGACCCGGATATGGTCGAATACTTCGTATAGAACCCATTTTGGGGGCAAACACAGTCGCGTCGTCGCCATGTTTCGTGGTTTTTTACCCAAAAGGCGGGATACCAAAAAATCGGCGGCGCCGGTGCAAATACCGACGCCGCTTTTTCACGGAACAGTGTACTAATCGCAAGTTCGTTCCCGCCGAAACGGTTTGCCGTTCGGGAACGGCGGTCGGTCAGCCCCCGAGCCGCAGCATCTCGTCGATGCAGTGCCGGGCGGCGGTGATGACCTTGCCGTCCAGCCGAATCTCCTCGCCGAAGGTGCCGAGCAGGACGTTGCGGACGTCCGGCAGGGTGGTCAGCTTCATGTTCGGGCAGATCAGGTCCTTGGAAAGCACATGGAAGCGCTTCTCCGGGCAGTCGTACTGCAAATGCTCGGCGATGCTGTTCTCCGTGCCGATGATGAATTCCTTCGCGTCGCTCTGCTTCGCGAAGCGCTGAATATCGGCGGTACTGCCGACGAAGTCCGCCTGCGAAACGACCTCCGGGCGGCATTCCGGGTGGACCAGCAGCAGGGCGTCCGGGTGGGCGGTTTTCGCCTTTTCAACGTCCTTTGCGGTCATTTTGGCGTGGGTCGGGCAGCCCCCGCGAACGAAATAGAACTGCTTGTGGACCCCTGCCGCCTCGCACTGCGACTGCACATAGGTGCCGAGGTTGATGTCGGGGATGAACAGAATTTTGTCGTTCGGGAGTTTCTTGACGATCTTGACGGCGGACGACGAAGTCACGCACACGTCGCAGACGGTCTTGAGTTCCGCCGTGGTGTTGATATACGCGACGACGGTGCAATCGGGGTACTGCTGCTTCAATTGCAGGACCGTTTCGGCGTCAAGCTGCTCCGCCATCGGACAGCCCGCGTCCGGGTGGGCGAGCAGGACGGTCTTTTCGGGGGAGAGGATCTTGACCGTCTCCGCCATGAACCGCACGCCGCACAGCACCACGGTCTGCTGCCGCGCCTCCTGCGCCAGGGCGGAAAGCCGGTAGGAGTCGCCAACGAAGTCCGCGATCTCGAGGATCTCGTGCGCCTGGTAGCTGTGGGCGAGAATGCAAATATCCTTTTCCTTTTTCAGGCGGAGAATTTCTTCCTGTAACTGTTTCAAAACGGGTCACCGTTCCTTTCGGTCCTTGCAAAAATACTTCTTTCTTACAGTATAACACATTTTGCGTCCGGTTTCAAGAAAAACTTGCGAAATCTTTCTTGCAATTTCCGCAGGGGTATGCTATACTGAAATCGATTCAGGCGGCAAAGACCGGGAAAGGAAGGCTTTTCGTATGAAAAAACCAGATCTGCTGATCCGCAACACCCGTGCGCTCGTGCGCGGAGCGGACGGACATTACGCGGAAACCGACGCGGAGATCGCGATCTCCGACGGGGTGATCCTCTCCATGCACGGTGCGCCGGAGGGATTTTCGCCCGACCGCATCCTCGACGGGACCGGGAAACTCTGCATTCCGGGGCTGATCAACTGCCATACGCACCTGTATATGTCCCTGTTCCGCAACGCTGCGGACGACGTGGCGTTCGACGAGTGGCTGTTTCGCCGCATCCTCCCGCGGGAGGAAACGCTGACGGCGGAGGACGCTTACTGGGGGACGCTGCTTTCCTGCATCGAACTGCTGAAAAGCGGGACGACCTGCTTTTGCGATATGCATATGTTCCCCGGCGTGCCCGCCCGTGCCGCACGGAAAGCGGGGCTTCGCGCCGTCATCAGCCGGGGGCTGACCGGCTCGGAGGGCGGCGAACGGCGTGTTTCCGAAGCGATCGGCGAATGGGAGGAAGCGAAGGACGACCCGCTGACGACCTTCATGCTCGCACCGCACGCGATCTACACCTGCGACGAAGCGTTCCTGCGTCGGATCGCCGAACTTTCCGAAGAAACCGGGCTTCCGATCCACACGCACCTCGCCGAATCGGTCAAGGA
>CANQVQ010000077.1 GCA_947627335.1 uncultured Clostridia bacterium
CCCCTCCGCCAGCCGCTTGCCGACGCATTCCTCCTGCAGGAGCGCCATGAGCAAATGCTCCGCGCCGATAAGCGCGTTCCGCCCGTTCCCGCGCACCAGCAGCGACGCCCGCATGAGGATCCGACGGCAGGTCGGCGTCAGATCCTCGGTCGTGACCGTACTGCGCATCCCGGTGCCGACGATGCCGACGATCCGACGGCGCAGCTCCGACTCGGTCACCCCGCGTTCGGTCAGCAGACGCGACGCGGAACTCTCCCGCTCCGCGACGATCCCGGCGAGCAGATGCTCGCTGCCGATATAGGTATGCCCCAATTCCTTGGCGAGCGAAAGCGCCGTCCCCAGCGCCCGCTTCGCGCTGTCGGAAAATCGTTTGGTCAGGTCACTCAACTTCAAGCAATCTCCTTTCGCTCGGCTCCTACGCCGAATCGGCGCAAAAGCCGCGATGTTACATCCTATGAAAAAAATTTGAAAAGGTTCCGTTTACCCCCTTTACTTTCCGGTTGGTTTCCGCTATAATGAAAATACGAACCAGAGGAAAGGGGGGAATAGCCATGCCCGCATCCGGCAATTCCGAAAGACCGGCGCGGAAAAAACCGACGCAAGGCAAGCCCGCGCAGAGCAGACCGGCGCAGAGCAAGCCCGTGCGCAAACCGAACCGAAAGCGTTCGCTTTCCGCGGGAGAGAAGCGGGGCGCCCAGCTCCTGCTCGCCATTCTCACGGTCGCGTTGGTCCTCTACGTCGTCGTCGTGTTGATTATCGCCGTCTTTCTCTGGTATTCATTCGGTACGACGCCGAAAAATACCGCTCTTTACGAATTGGAGCTGCTCGAAAGCGACGGAGAGACCAGAATCAAGTCCTACTCGGTCAATCAGGCGAACAACCGCTACGGACTGTATATCCCCTATTCCGTCCTCGCCGGACCCTGCTCGTTCGGCGTGGCGGGGGACGGCGAACAGATCACGCTGTTCCTCCCCGGGGAGGACGGGGAGACCGGCAGTATCCAGTGCAGTCGGGATTCCTCCCTCGTGCGCATCAACGGCAGCCCGGTGCGGCTCGCGTCGCCGATCCTGTTTGAAGGGGACGACTACCTGCTCCCGGTTTCCCTGCTGGAGAATTACATCACCGGTCTGACCGTGCGGTACGACGACGAGGAAAAGGTCTGCTCCGTCACCCTGCCGAAAACCCCGGTCTTCGTGCTGAAACAGCACCGCCCGACGCCGTCCGCCCCCTGCACGGACGAGCAGCTCGCCCTCGCCGAACGCAGCAGCTCGCAGACCGCGGACACCTCGTCCGACACATCAAGTCAGACCTCCTCCGACGGAAATGCGTAAAAATTTCCGCTCAGGCTCTTGACAAGACCTTTCGGTTGTGCTATGCTATGGCGTAAAATATCACGCAGGAAAGGATACCGATATGAAATACGTTTGTGAACTTTGCGGCTGGGAATACGACGAGGAGGTCGGCTCCCCGGACAACGGCATCGAACCGGGCACCAGTTTTGAGGACCTGCCGGAGGACTTCGTCTGCCCGCTCTGCGGCGCCGGTAAGGAAGATTTCGAGAAAGCCGAAGGCTAAAAAGGAAAAAGCGAAGGGGCAAGGTCGTTCGTGCCTTCCCCCTTTTTCTTGCCTTCCTTTTCGGCAAGATCCGACAGGAGGTCCCGGAATGCCCGAAAAACCGTTCTCCGCGAAGCGCGAACGGCTGATGCTTGCGGTCCTGCTTTGCGTCCTGCTCGCCGCCTACGCGCTCGTCGGAACCAAAAAAGCATACCTGCACATGGACGAGGCGTACTCCCTCGGTCTTTGCCAATACGACCGCGTCGACCTGACGGAAAACCCGGATTTCTATGACGTCTGGCACGGCGCGGACTACTACGCGGACTACCTGTCCCTCGGCAAGGACCAACGCGGCGACCTGAACGCGGTCTACGCCAATCAACGCGACGACGTACATCCCCCGCTCTACTACCTCCTGCTGCGGTTGTTTCTGAACCTTGCGCCCGGGCAGGTCGCGTTCTGGACGGGGATCCTGCTCAACCTGCTGCTGCAGATCCCGACGGTGCTTCTGCTGTACGCGATCTGCAAGCGCCTGTTTTCCCGCCCGGGGACCGCGTTCGCCTTTACCGCGATCGCGTCCCTGACCATGGCGGCCTTCTCGTCGGTGGTGTTTCTCCGTATGTACGCCCTGACCGCGGTCTGGGTCCTGCTGACGCTCTGGCTGCACCTGCGCGTCGGCGAACGGGAAACGCTCTATCCGCTCCTGCCCGCCGTCGGGCTGACCGCCCTGCTCGGGTCGCTGACGCATTACTACTACCTGCTCTTTCTCGCGCCGCTTGCCCTGCTGACCGTCGTGCGGCTCGCACAGGAAAAGCGGAAGCGGGAGCTGGTCTTCTACCTGCTGACGCTCGCCGCCGCAGGGGTCGCGTCCGTCGCGGTCTTTCCGTTCTCGTTCCTGCACCTGTTCTTCGGCGATCGCGGACAGGAGGCGCTGCAAAGCGTGTTCCACCCGCTTCTGCGCCTCCTCAACGTCAAGTATTCCGTCCTTGCGCTGGATCGCTACGCGTTCAACCGCACGCTGCTCCCGATGCTCCTCGTCGGCGCCGGATGCGCGATCTACGCCCGCATTCGCCGCAAAAAACGGGGTGCGGCGGTCTTTCCCCGCGATAAAGCGTTTCAGACCGTCGCCCTCCCCGTCGCCTTTTACACGCTGTCCGTCGCGCTCCTTTCCCCGTACGGGACGCTGCGGTACTACCTGCCGGTGTGCGGACTGCTGACCGTTTTGGTGGGTTCCGCCTTCCTGCGACTGCTCGCCGGCGTCCTGAAGCCGCGTTCCGTCTGCGCACTGCTCTCCCTGCTGCTGGCGCTGTCCGTCGCGCTCCCCGCCGTCTTCGGGGACGAACCGGAGACCCTGTACGCCGAGCGGCGGGAGACCGTTTCGCGGATAAAGGACGCGCACGCCCTGCCCGCCGTCTGCTGCGTGGATTCCCGCTGCGACCGGTTCCTCGACGACGTGTACCTGTTCACCCTGCTCGACGCCTCCTGCGTCACGCTTGACCCCGCCTGCACGGAGGACGCGTTCCGACAGATCTTCGACGGGCAGGATACGTCCGACGGGGTGCTGGTGTTCCGCTTCCGCGGCGAGGACGCCCCTTTCCCGCAGACGGTGCAGTCCGCGTTCGGCTTTTCCGAATGCCGCCTGCTCGCGAAATTGGAATTCTATGACGTCTATTACGTCGGGAACAAACCCGAACCGTAAAAAACACACGGTGTACGCACAAACGCACACCGTGGTTTTTTTGCTCCGTCAAGCGCTTCACAGCTGGATCAATTCGTATTCCCGCGTACCGAAACCGAGCGCGGCCGCCGCTTCGATCGTATGCACCCCGTGCCGGCTCTCGACGCGCTCCAGAAAATGCTTTTGTCCCGGGTCGTCCGTCGCCGCGTAGACCAGATCCAGGCACGCCTGGTCGATCGCCACCGGGTCGTCCGACGCGAGGATGCCGACGTCCCGCATACACGGGTCCTCCGCGACCGCGCAGCAGTCGCAGTCCACCGACAGGTTCTTCATCACGTTGACGTACAGCAGTTTCCCGCCGAAGAACCCGACGACCGAGGACGCCGCGTCCGCCATGGATTCCAGGAACGCGTCGTGGTCCGCCGTCCACATCTCCTCCGGGACGCCCGCCCCGTGGATATACGCCTTGCCGTAGGACGACGCGACGCCGATGGAGAGCTGCTTGAGCGCCCCGCCGTAGCCGCCCATCGGATGCCCCTTGAAATGGGAAAGGACCAGCATGGAATCGTAGTTTTGCAGGTTTTTCCCGACGAAATTCTTTTGAATGACCCGTCCGTTCGGAATGGCGAGCTCCAGATCCGGTCCCTCCGCGTCCATCAGGTCGAACGGGAAGTACCGATCCCAACCGTGCAGACGAATGGCTTTGCGATGCTTTTCGGTGGTGTTGCGTTCGCCGTCATAGGCGGTATTGCACTCGACGACCGTCCCGCCGACCGCATCGACGACCGGTTTCCAGAAGTCCGGGTGCAGGAAGTTCTGGTTGCCGACCTCCCCGGAATGCACCTTGATCGCCACCTTGCCCGGCAGGGTCTTCCCGAGCGCCCGGTACAGCTCCAGCACCTTCTCCGGCGTGATTTCCTTTGAAAAATAGACCTTTGCGCGCATACGTCCGTCTCCTTTGCGATTTTTTGTTTCCGTGCGTTTTTACAACTCCAGCATACCACGTCCCGCCGGTTTTGTCAAGAAAAATTTGCCGAACGGATTTGACATTTCCCGCGAAATGGTGTATACTGAACAGGATTTCGGGAACCGAGGTGAATGACCCGGATGAAATTCCTATACCGCTACCTGCGGCCGTTCGGAAAGGCGATGCTGCTGGGGCTGTCGATCAAATGCTTCGGCACGCTTATCGAGCTTGCGCTTCCGTATATCCTCAGCCATATCGTCGACGAGGTCGTCCCGCACGACGGGCGGCTGAGCATGATCCTCGTGTGGGGCGCCGCGATGGTGCTGTGCGCCCTGCTCGCGATGCTTGCGAACGTGAAGGCGAACCGCATGGCGTCCCGCGTCGCACGGGACGGTGCGGAGAGGATCCGGCACGACCTGTTCCACCGCACGATGACCCTCTCCGCCAGCCAGATCGACGCGTTCACCGTCCCGTCGCTGGAAGCCCGCATCACCACCGATACGTATAACGTCCACGCCTTCATCGGGCAGATGCAGCGGCTCGGCGTCCGCGCCCCGCTGCTGCTGGTCGGGGGCATTTTCGTCACGCTGGTCATGGACCCGTTCCTGTCGCTGATCATGCTGGCGGTCATGCCGATGATCTTCTGCGCCGTCTACTTAGTTTCCCGCTGCGGGTCGCGGCTGTACGCCGCCGTGCAGCGCTCGGTGGACGGAATGATCCGCGTCGTCCGCGAGGACGCGCAGGGCATTCGGGTCATCAAGGCGCTTTCCCGGGTCGAAAAGGAGCACGAACGCTACGACACGGTCAACCGCCGCCTCGTCAAGGCGGATCGGCGTGCCGCGCTGACGATGGGGTCCGTCAACCCGATCATGAACCTGCTGATGAACCTCGGCATCACGTTCGTCATGCTGCTCGGCGCCTACCGCGTCATCGGCGGGCAGACCGCCCCCGGGCGCATCATCGCCTTCACGCAGTATTTCACCATGATCTCCAACGCCACGCTTTCCGTCACGCGTATCTTCATGCTCTACACAAAGAGCGCCGCCTCCGCCCGCCGCATCGCCGAGGTGGTCGACGCGCCGAAGGACCTCGCCGTCCTGCCGCAGACCGATCTCCCGCCCCGCGAGGGCGAACCGTACCTGGTGTTCGACGACGTTTCCTTCTCCTACCTCCCCGGCAAACCGCTGATCGACCGCCTGTCCTTCTCCCTGCAGAAAGGGCAGACGCTCGGCATCATCGGCTCGACCGGCAGCGGAAAGACTACCCTGACCCAGCTGCTCATGCGCTTCTACGACGTGAACGGCGGCGCCGTCCGCATCGGCGGGAAGGACGTCCGCACGATCCCGGAGGAGACCCTGCACACGCTCTTCGGCGTCGCCATGCAGAACGATTTTCTCTACGCGGACACGATCCGCGAAAATATCCGCTTCGGGCGGGACCTGCCGGACGAAGCCGTCGTCCGCGCCGCGAAGATCGCGCAGGCCGACCCGTTCATCTCCGCTCTGCCGGACGGCTATGACCACGTCCTCGCGCAAAAGGGCGCGAACCTCTCCGGCGGGCAGAAGCAGCGACTGCTGATCGCCCGTGCCCTCGCCGCGGACCCGGAGATCCTGATCCTCGACGACTCCTCGTCCGCGCTGGACTACCGCACGGACGCGAATCTGCGCGCCGCCATCGCGAAGGAGGTCACGGGGGTGACGTCCGTCGTCGTCGCGCAGCGGGTCAGCTCGGTCAAGCACGCGGACCTGATCCTCGTGCTGGAGGACGGCAGGCTCGCCGGCATGGGCAGGCACGAGGAACTGCTCGAGACCTGCGAAATTTACCGGGAGATCAGCGAATCTCAGATGGGAGGTGCGCTCCTTGACTGAACCGAAGAAACCTTCCCGGGCGCACCTGCTCCCGCGCCTGTTCGGGTACCTGCTGCAGAACTGGCCGCTCGCCCTGCCCGCCGTCGCCTGCTCGCTGCTCGCGAACTACCTCGCCCTGCTCGGTCCGCAGTACCTCGGACAGGGCATCGACGCGATCAGCCTCGAAAACGGGGTGCAATTGGACGTGGTCTGGGCGAGTTTCTGGCGTATGCTGCTCTGCTACGGCTGTTCGGCGGTGCTCGCCTACCTGCTGACCCTCCTCATGACCAACCTCAGCCAGCGCATCACCTACCGTATGCGCAAGCAGTTGTTTGAAACCCTCACGACCCTGCCGGTCTCCTACTTCGACACCCACCCGACCGGCGACATCGTCAGCCGCATCTCCTACGACATCGACACGGTCAACTCCTCCCTGTCGACCGACCTCGTGCAGGTGCTTTCCAGCCTGTTTACGGTGTTCGGTGCGCTCTACTTCATGGTCCGCATCTCGCCGCCGATGCTTCTGGTGTTCGCCGTGACCCTGCCGATCTCCGTCATTTTCACCCGCCTGAAAGCCAAAAAGCTCCAACCGCTGTTCCGCAAGCGCTCCCGCAAACTTGGCGAGCTCAACGGCTACGCCGAGGAAATGCTTTCCGGCGCGAAGACCATCGGCGCCTACCACCAGTCCGAAACCGTCACCGCCCGGTTCGACGAGCGCAACCTCGACGCGGTCGACGCCTACTACAACGCCGATTACTACGGCGCCGTCATCGGTCCGTCGGTCAACTTCGTCAACAACCTGTCCCTCTCGCTCGTGATGATCTTCGGGGGCGTGCTGTTCCTGCTGTCCGGCAACGGGACGGTCGCGGAAGGGTCGGTCTGGTTCATGACCGCCGGCGGGATCGCGGAATTCGTCATGTATTCCCGCAAGTTCGCCGGACCGATCAACGAGTTCGCCAACATCATCAGCGAATTCCAGTCCGCCTTCACCGCCGCCGAGCGCATCTTCCGCATCATCGACGAAAAGCCGGAAGCCCCGGACCGTCCGGGCGCGTCCGTGCTGTCCGACGTGCGCGGAGAGGTCGTCGCGAAGAACATTTTCTTCGGCTACTCCCCGGAAAAGACCGTCCTGCATAACCTCTCCTTCGCCGCCATGCCCGGAAAGACGGTCGCCATCGTCGGACCGACCGGCGCGGGAAAAACCACGATCATCAACCTGCTCATGCGCTTCTACGACGCGGACAGCGGGGAGATCACGGTCGACGGGCGGGAAGTGCGCGACCTGACGCGGGACAGCCTGCGGCTCGCGTACACGATGGTTTTGCAGGACACCTGGCTCTTCTACGGCACGATCTTTGAAAACATCACCTACGGGCGCGAGGGCGCGACCATGGAGGAGGTCGTGCAGGCGGCAAAGACCGCCGGGATCCACTCCTTCATCGAGCGGCTCCCGCAGGGGTACGAAACCGTCCTGTCCGACGACGGGGTCAACATCTCCAAGGGGCAGAAGCAGCTTCTGACCATCGCCCGC
>CANQVQ010000078.1 GCA_947627335.1 uncultured Clostridia bacterium
ATGGTCCGACCGTCCTTTCCTTATTCCGTTTCGTCCTTGTTGACGGTCATACTGCCGTACGAATCAAACACTTTGTACGTTTCTTCGGGATCCTCCACCCCGGTGCAGCCGGTCAGCGTGACGGTCAGCGTTTTGTCCTCGTCGAACTTCAGATCCGCATCGGTATCCTCGGTCGCCGCCGTTCCGAACGCGTCCTTGATGGAATCGTCGGTCAGGGCGGTGCACTTGGAAAGATTGACCGTCTTCAGCGCCGTCAGCGACGACAGGATGGAGATGTCGGTCAGTTTTTCGCATTCCGTCAGCGTCAGGGTCGTGACCGACTCGTTGCCCTCCAGTCCGTCGATGGTTTCGACGGCGGACTTGGTCAGGTTGACGGTCGTCAGGCTCTCCAGCTCCTTGAGCGACGGCAGGGCGGTCAGCCCGGTTTCGGACGCGTTGAGCGTGGTCATCGCCGTAAGCGTCGAAAGGCTCGGCACCTCGGTCAGGTCCTTGTTCTGGCTGATATTGACGCTCGCGAGCACGTCGCACCCGTCAAACACCAGCGTCCCTTTGTCCTCGCCGAGGTTGTTGTTCGAGACGTTCAGCGTCGTCAGCATACTTGCCGTCAGCTTGAGGGAGGTCAGTTTGTTCGTAGAGAGGTCGAGCGTGACGGTCGGCGCGTCGGTACTCGTTTCGCCGTCCTCGTCTTCCTGCTCCTCGACCTCGTAATCGGTCGGGTCGAAGTTTTCCAGACCCTTCGCGTCGGTCAATTGGTTCTTGGACAGGTTGACCGACGTGACCTTCGTCAGCGCCGACAGGTCCGGGACAGCCGTCAGTTCGTTTTCCGACAGGTTGAGCGTTTCGAGGTCCTTCATGCCGGACACACCGCTCGCGTCGGTCAGGTCGTTCTGGCTCGCGTCCAGCGACGTGACCGCCGTCGCCGCCTTGAACGCGGACAGATCGGTCAGCTTGTTCTGGGCGACATAGATGGTCTCGAGCTTGTCGAAGCCGTCGACCGCCGAAGCGTCGTTCAGCAGGCACCCGGAGGCGTACAAGACCTTCATGTCCTTCATATTCTCCGCCCCGTTGAGGGAGGTGATCGGGTTGCTCGCGACGGACAGGTACTTGACGTTGGTCAGCGGCGAAAGCGCCGACAGGTCGTCGATGTTGTTGTACGCCACGTCGAGGTAGACGAGGTTCGGCAGCTTCGCGACGATCGCAAGGCTTTCCGCCGTCAGACCGGTTTCGTTGAAGGTCGGTTCCTCTTCTTCCTCCTTCGCTTCCTCGTCCTCGGCATCCGAAGACGTGTCGTCCGAGGTGTCAGACGAGGTGTCGTCCGAAGTATCGTCCGAGGTGTCGTCCGACGTTTCTTCCGAAGAAGCGTCGTCAGACGAGGTGTCGGAAGTAGCCTCCGACGAAGTATCCGACGAAGTATCGTCGGTTTCCGCCGCCGCGGGCTGCACGTTCAGGCTGCTCAGCCCCAGCGTCCGCAGACCCGTCGCGGTCTCAAGCCCGGTCAGGTCGGTCAGGGGGGTATAGGTCGCGTCGAGCTTGGTCAGGTTCGGGAGCCGGTCGATCCCCTCGAGCGAGCGGATGCCGGTGTAGCAAAGCGAAAGCTGCTCCAATTGGGTCAGCTCGGAAAGCTGCGTCAGGCTGGTCAGCTTGCTCAGACGGCTCGCCGCGATCAGCGTATCGACGTTGTAGCTTTGTGCGCCCGAGCTGTACGAATAGTACTGCGTCTGCTGGCAGCCTTGGGACATCTGGTTCAGCTCCGTGATGTCGAACATCCGCAGCAGACGCAGGTTCGGGAACAGGTTCAGGTCGCTCGGGTCGGAAAGAATGTACGGGACCGCCGTGATGTGTTCGCTGTAATCCGGCGTTTCGGTCTCCTCCTCCGGCGCCTCGTAATCCGGGTCGCTCTGCTCGATAAGCACGTCGGTGTACTCCTTGTCGCAAAGCATCACGATCGGGGTCGCGTAGGGAACATAACTCGTCTGGTCGGTCGAGCCCTGCGTAACGCCGACGTCCCAGAAGTAGACCAACCCCTCCACCTTGTCGAGGTCCGCCTGCGACAGGTCGTACCGGGACGACAGGTCCATCGCCTGGGCGATCGCGGTCGCGAAATCCTGATCCGCGAACTTCGATGCGGTGGACGAGCGGTGCAGCAGCCCGACGATCAACGTCGCCGCCAGCAGCGCGAACACCAGCACGCAGCAGACGACCGCGACGATCAGCTTCTTTCTTTGCTTTTGCTTGTAATTCGATGCCATCTCTTTTATCCTCCGGATTTTTCCGAATTGGTTCCGCTTGGGTCGAAAACCGTTCCCGTGAAGGGGACGGTGCGATAAGAAAGCGGTCGCGTTCCCGCCGTCCGGCGAAACTCAACGGATTCCATTATAACAGATTCCGTTTCAAATTGCAACCCTTTTTTTCATATCTGCCCGAAAAAACCTATTTTTTCTCTTTCGCCAGCTCCAAAAAGACGGCTTTCGCCCGTTCGTACGCCTCCGAAGTGCGTCCGTACGGCTCGGCTTCCGCCGCCGGGTCCCGCCGCAGGCAGAGGTAGGCGCTCCCGTGCAGTTCGCAGAAGCCCTCCTTCCCGAAGCAGTCCAGCGTATAGAGCTTGACCGCCAGCCCGTCGACGGCATTTTCGCGGTCGGCGAGTTCCCCCGGCAGTTCCGCGAGCAGTCCGCGTTCCTTGGCGAAAGTATACGCTTCCTCGTCCAGCAGCCAGAGCATACTGTCCCCGGTCACGAGTTCGGTGCGGACTTCCTTCGCCTGCAGCTCCCGTGCCGCCGTCGAACCGCTCCGCAGGATGGTTTCCATCCGTCCGACACGCTTCCCGTCGCCGTTCCCGTCGCTCACGAGCTTCGAGAGCGCCTCGTCGACCGGGCGGCGCACGCTTCGGCAGACCGGGGATTCGCACACGACCAACATCGTCACGTCCGCGTCGCTTCCGGCGTTCACGGTATCCGCCACGCCGTCGTCATACCCGAGCAGCCGCAGGAACAGGTCCCGGTGATACGTCCACTCGTCCTCCTCACGACCGTAGCTCAGGTCCTCGTTCGCCGGCGACCGCCGCAGGCAGACGACCGTCTCCGCCGGCATCCGCGAAAGCCCGTCGAGCGCATACGCGTCCAGATCCCCCAAATATACGCCATATCCGTCAAAACTCTTTGCGGCATATTCCTCGCTGATGTCCTCGATACGTTGCAGGACGCCGGACCCCTTCGCGTCCCAGTAAAAGGACGGTTCGAGGAAGTAGAGCATCGCTTCCCCGGCGGTCAGCTCGGTATGATACACGCCGAGGGCGTCGTTCCCCTCGTCGACGGTATGCTTTTCGCCCTCCGCGTCGGTCATGATCGAGACGGTGACGTCCCGAAAACGGACCTTGTATTCCCCGTCGCCGTTGCAGTCGCCCGGCAGGTCCCCGACCCCGCTCAGGTCCGCGAGCGTGCTTTCGAGCTGCTTCGCAAGGTACGGCGGACCGACGTACAGCAAGGCGTAGTCCGGGTTCGCCGCATCGCGGATCTGCGAGACGCCGACCACGATCCCGACGAGGATCACAAGACAAATGACGATCGGCCAGCGATAGTATTCAAACAAATAGGAGATCCAACCCTTGAAACCCGGTTTGCGGTGGCTGTAGCGGTCTTTTTCCCGTTCCGGCGCGGCTTCTTCGCCGCTTTCGCCCGCTTTTGCGCGTTCCGCTTCCTCCTTTTCCGCCTGCTCGCGCAGACGTTTGATCTCCTGCATCTGCTTGTAATCTCTCATGTCCGCCCTTTCACGTCCTTTCGGTCTGTTGCTTCCATTCTTTTATAGTATAGCAGAAAACCGCGTCGAGCGCAAGCGGTTGCTCTGTAAATTTTTCTGTATTTTTTTCGGACTTTTCGCGCATACTAAAGGCAAAATACGAAAACCGCAAAAAGGATGTGTTCCCACCGTATGCTGAAAGACCCCGTGCTTGAAAAACTGCACAAAAACGCCCGCACCGGGCTGTATACGCTCCCCAAGGTGCGCGGGATGTCCACCGACCGCCGCTTCCGTCAGGAGCTTTCGATCCAGGAGACCGACTACCGCAACCTCTACACCGCCGCCGAGGAGCAGAACGGCGGACCCGCCGCGAAGATCGGCTCTTTCGCCAAGATCCGCACCTCCGCGATGATCCGCATGAGCGGCGACGACACGTCGAAGCTCGCCCAGATGCTCCTCCTCGGCAGCACCATGGGCATCGTGGACGTCACGCGTGCCCTCAAGCAGCACCCCGACACCCCGCCCGAAACCAAATCCCTCGCGGGGGATTTCCTCGCCGCGCAGGAGCGCAACGTCGAGGTGCTCAAGCAATTCCTGTAAGGATGCGGACACGCCGAATCGGGCGCGTCGGCGGCTTCGGTCGCCACGCGCTCTTTTTCGCGTTCAGCGGTTCATGTCCAGATCGACGATGTACGAATAATTCTCGTCTGCACAGCGGACGGCTGCGCAGGGATACCCGATCGCGATCGACGCGTCCGGCCAGATCCCACGGTTCGCCGTGAGCGCTTCCGACCAGCCGACCGTCTCCCCGTCCCGAAGCAGTCCGCAGTTCTTCACCCGCAGGTTGCGCAGATACAGCCCACGGTCGGTGTTGCCGAGCGTGATCTGCACCCAGTCGTCGGACGGCGCGCCGTCCGGTCCCTGCTTGACGTCGTCCGGGTAGTCCAGCGCGAAATCGGTGAGGTAGGCGGTGTTCGACCCGTCCGCCTTCGCTCCGCGCAGCTCGAACGTCGCCCGGTCCGCCGCCTTTCCGGTCGTCAGGTCCGTCACGGTCAATACGGCGGTCCCGTCCTTTTCGTCGCTGCGCAGCGTCAGCCGGTAGTCGCGGTCGGGGCGCAGGTGCCGTGCGGATTCGTACCACGTCGGCGTGTTCTCCGGGTCCTCGACGCTGTAGAGGTTGTAAAACAGATGCCAGCCCGCCCTGTCCGAATACACCAATCCCGCGTCTGCGCAGTTGATCCAGTAACCGCCGTCCGGGTCGTACACGTCCGCGCCGAGGAACACATACGCGTTGACGTGCCTGCCGTCCTCGCGGTAGATGCCGACTTCCGCCTGCGAAAGCTCGACTTCCATTTCCGCGCCCTGCGTCCCCCGCACGGAATACACGCAGTACGCGGGGCCGTCCGCGTCCCCCATCTTCCCGTCGCCGTTGGAGAACGTCGTGCTGTCGAACGCCTCCGTTCCGTCGTAGGAAAAGCTGACCGTTTCCGCGCTCGACGCGTCCGACGGCGTGCTTTCCGCCGATCCCCCTTCGCTCGCCGGTTCCGTCCGCTCCGCGCCGGCGCACCCGCACAACAGCAGCGTCAGCGCGAGCAGCCCCGTCCGTATCCGTTTTCTTTCCATCTTTTCACACGCCTTTCGCAGTTCTTCCGAATCACGGTACAGTATACCATATCCCGCCCGCAAATGCAAGAGCAAACGGGGCGTCCGCGCCGGGATTTTCGGGCGTTTTCGCAAAAACCCCTTGACAATCGGACGCGGACGTGCTATAATGGCGAAAGCAAGCGAAGGAAAGGGGTGACGGCGGCGTGTCCGGCAAGCCGCAAAAGAAGCAAAGCGGAAACGACGGCGCGTCGGTCGGCGTCATCCTCGTCATCCTCGCCGTGGCGGTCGTGCTGGTCGGCGGGATCATCACGGCGGTGCTTCTGTATGGCGGCGGCGAAAGCGGCGCCGGCGAAAGCGGTGCGATCTCCGCGCCGGGTGCCGACGAAAGCGGTGCGGTTTCCATGTTGGAGGAGCCGACCGGCGACGCGTCGCACGTTTATGTGCAGATGTCGTTCGACGGGTTCGGGGACGTCGTGCTGGAGCTTGCGCCGGAGGCTGCGCCGATCACCGTGCAGAATTTCGTCGACCTGACGAAAGACGGATTCTACGACGGGCTGACCATCCACCGCATCTCGAAGAATTTCGTCATCCAGGGCGGCGACCCGAAGGGCGACGGCACGGGCGGGAGCGACCCGATCAAGGGCGAATTCGAGTCCAACGGATATGACAACCCCATTCCGCATAAGCGCGGCGTGATCTCCATGGCGCGTCGGAGCGGCGACAACAATTCCGGCTCAAGCCAGTTCTTCATCTGCCTGAACGACGCGACGGCGTCCCAGCTCGACGGGCAATACGCGTCGTTCGGCTGGGTCTACAGCGGGATGGACGTGGTCGACGCGATCGCGGCGGTCCCGACGAACGCCCAGACCGAGCGCCCGAACCAAACCGTCACCATCACGGAAGCGAAGGTCCTGCCGGGCAAGCCGGACTGACGAAAAACGGAGGGAAAGCGATGTATACAGCCGAACTGACCATGGAAAACGGCGGCAAGGTCCTGCTGGAGCTGGATGAAACGGCCGCTCCGCTGACGGTCGCGAACTTCGTTTCGCTCTGCGAGAAGCATTTCTACGACGGGCTGATCTTCCACCGCGTCATTCGCGGTTTCATGATTCAGGGCGGCGACCCGTCCGGGACCGGGACCGGCGGTCCGGGGCACACGATCAAAGGCGAATTTGCCGCGAACGGCGTGAACAACCCGCTTCGGCACACGCGTGGCGTGCTCTCCATGGCACGGACGATGGATCCGAACTCCGCCGGGAGCCAATTCTTCATCATGCACGCGGACGCCCCGCACCTCGACGGTCAATATGCGGCGTTCGGTCGCGTGACGGAGGGCATGGACGTGATCGACCGCATCGCGGAAACGCGTACCGACCGTTCTGATCGCCCGCTGGAGGAGCAGCGCATCCGCACCCTGCGGATCCTGTCCCGCCCGTAAACCGTGTCGCAGTCGGACGGGCGTCTTGCCCGGTTGTACGGTCGCCGTGCGCTGCTTTGCAAGGCGTGCGGGGAATTGCTGCTGCCGATCCTGGTGCTGCTGGTGCTTTCGCGTGATACGGACGGGGACCCGTTCGTGTGGCTGTACGGCTCGGCGCTGCTCGTCGGCTGCCTGTACACGCTCCCGTTTTGGTGTACGCTGGTGTGCCTGCGGGCGAGCAAGACCCGCTTGAAGGTCCGCCGCTTTATCGCGCTGGACGCGCTGAGCTGCCTGCTGCCGCCGTTCGCGTCGGTTTTGACGTACGAAACCGTGCAGGCCGTGCAGGATGTCGGCGCTTCCCCGCTGAACGGGTTGTATACCCTGCTGCTCGGCGGGAGCCTGCTGCTGATCTCCTGTCTGTTCTGGGCGATGTACTTCCTCGCCGCCCGGTTCGGCAAGAAATAAAGCTCCCAAAAACCACCCGACCGCCGTTCGGTCAGGGAAATCTCTTTCAGATCCGCCCTTAGCCCAGTTGGATAGAGCGTCAGATTCCGATTCTGAAGGCCGAGGGTTCGAGTCCCCCAGGGCGGGCCAAAAAGGGTGCATAAAATAGATGCACCCACGAAAAACCTCGATTTCATCGGGGTTTTTCGCATTTTCAGACGTAA
>CANQVQ010000079.1 GCA_947627335.1 uncultured Clostridia bacterium
GGGTCCGCAGCGTACCGTGCGGCGCTTCGACGCTGTATACGGACGGCACATACATCCTCGCGGACCGCGACGTGTACCTTGCCTCCGACCTCACGCTGCTCCGGCATCTGAGCGCGGAAGTGCTCGATCTGTCCGGGCAGACGGTCCTGCTGTCGAACGGACTGTATTCGCTCGACGGCGACGAAGTGGTTTTCCCGCTGGAACTCGGCGTGCTTTCGTCCTACGACGCGTGCCTCGGCGACGCGTGCGGACTGGTTCTGCTGCATACGGGGTCGCTCTCGGTCTCCGGGTACGACCACCCGCTCTGGGAACTGCCCTCGATTTCCGGCGCCGACGACGGCGGACGGTACGACGCGCAGACGGTCATTCGCTACGACCGCGGATACGGATACCTCGACGGGCAGACGCTCCTTTCGGAAACGCAGGTCACGGAACCCGGCGTTCACACGTTTTTGCTCGTGCTCCCCTGCGGGATCCAGTGCACCCGCACGTTCACGGTGGTTCCGGCGGCGGAGCGGATCGCGTTCTTCAACGACCTTTACCGCTGCTCCATCGGGGACAGCGGACAGCTCCGCGTGCGGGTCTATCCGACGAACGCGAAACCGGTTTCGGTGGTCTTTTCGTCGGACAGCGACTGCATCCTCCTGGAAGAGGACGGTCGCTTCGTCGCGCAGTCGGTCGGCACGGCGACCGTGACGGCTCGCAGCGAGGACGGGCGGCTGCAGGCGACCTGCGTCGTCAGCGTGCAGTCCTCCCTCCTGCGTTTCGACGAGGAATGCGGGTATCGGATCGACCGCGAAAACGGGTTCCTCTACGGGGTACCGGCGGGAACGGAAGCGGAAGAATTGCTTTCCCACCTGCAATCGGAGGGGACGCCCGAACTCCCGTCGGGCGTCGTCGGGACCGGCGCGGTGCTGGCTCTGCTGGCGGAGGACGGGGCGGAACTCGACCGCCTGACCGTCGTCGTGCAGGGGGATCTGGACGGCGACGGATACGTCACGCTGCTGGATCTGCAAATGCTGGAGAAAGCGCTTTCCGGCGGAACGGACCCGGACGCCCTGTTTACCGCTTCGGCGGACGTCAACGAAAGCGGGGTCGTGTCGGACAAGGACGCGAACCTGCTGGAGCGGATGCTGCTGCGGAGCGAAGGGAACGCGGGACGCGGGACTCCGCCGTCCGGCAAGACCGGGGCGGTCGGGATGTTCCTCCCGTCGGTCGTGCAGACCGGCTCGACGCTGCAGGTCACGCTCTATCTCAAGGACAGTACGCGTGCTTCCTGTGCGGGCTGCGAAGGGGTGAGCGGTCGTCTGGAATACCCGTCCGCGCTGACCTACCTCGGCGCGGAGACGTACGGTTGGGAGGTTTCGCTGTACGAGTCCCGCGGTGCGGTTTCGTACCTCGCCCTCGGGGAACGGTCGGAAGGGACGCTTCCGATCGTGACGCTGCGTTTCTCCGTTGACGCGGAGGCGGCCGACGAAGCGCTTTCACTGCGGCTGAACGGCGGCGTGATCCTGCATAAGGGAAAGGCGTGCGGGATCGCCGCGGAAACGGTGGAATTTGTTCCGACGGAACGGGTCTACGGCGACGTGCAGCTGCAGATCGTCGGCATGAGCGAGCCGTTCTTGCCGGAAAAAAAGACCTACGAGGTCTACCTGCCGATCGGGACTCCGGCGCTGGATTACACGACCGTCTATCCCGCCGGTGGGTCGGTGACGGTTCGGAATACGGTGTTCGACCGCACGAACGAGCTTGACGTTCGGGACGGCGCACCGCCGCCCGGGTCGGATGCGCGGCTCGCTTCGCTGACGGCGGACGGGATCGCGTTCCCGTTCTCCCCGTCGGTCACGATGTACGAACTGACGGTGCCCTACGGGATCGAGCGGCTGACCTTATACTGGGAAACGATGGACGAGCAGGCGAGCGCCGTTTGCGATTCTCCGGCGCTTCTGCCCGGAAAGACGGCGAATGTAACGGTCACGGTCACGGCGGTGGACGGAACGCAGATCGTCTATACGCTGCGGGTCTACCGGCTTTTGGAGGGCGAATCGGAGATACCGCCCGAAACGTCCGACGTGCCCGTCGAACCGCCGAAGGAAGGGGCGTCCGTCTGGACGTGGGTGCTTCTCGGCGCCGTTCTCGCGCCGTTGGTCGGCGGGTCGGTCGCCTTCTTCGTCCGTGCGGGCGGAAAGGAACGGAAGGGACCCGGCAAAAACGGAAAGGACGATGCAAATGGAACAGAAGGAATGGCTTGAACAACTTGCCGGCAGTTCGCCGACGCCGGGCGGCGGCGGCGCGTCTGCGCTGGTCGGTGCGGTCGCGTCGGCGCTCGGGTCGATGGTCGCAAATCTGACGGTCGGCAAAAAGAAATACGCACGGTACGAAACGGACCTGCGGCGGCTGCTCGCCGAAACGGAATCCCTGCGCGGGAAGCTGTACGGGCTGATCCGTGCCGACGCGGAGGCGTTCGCGCCGCTGGCGACCGCCTACGGGATCCCGAAGGACGACCCGTCCCGCGCCGAAACGCTCGAACGGGCGCTGCGCATCGCCGCAGAACCGCCGATGGAGATGCTGCGCGCCCTTTCCGGTCTGCCGCCGCTGCTGGAGGAGCTTTATGAGAAGGGAAGCCGGCTCGCGCTGAGCGACGTGGGCTGCGCTGCGGCGTTCGGGGCGTCGGCGCTTGCCGGGGCGCTGCTGAACCTGCTGGTCAACACCCGCCTGATGCAGGACGGCGCGTATGCCGCCGCGCTGGAGAGCGAAGCGCTCTCGCTCGGGCGGGAAAACCGGGAAAAACTGCTCGCGCTGTATGCGCGTGTGGAGGAGGGACTGCGGAGATGACGGTCGAATGGAAGGGAGCGCCGGTCGCGAAGGCGCTGACGGATTCGCTCGTCCCCCGTGTCGAAGCGCTGAAAAAGGGCGGCGTTCTGCCGACGCTCGCGGTCGTGCGGGTCGGGGAGCGGGAGGACGACCTCTCCTACGAACGGGGGCTTTGCAAGCGGTTCGCCGCGGCGGGCGCTGCGGTCCGCGGCGTCGCTTTGCCCGCCGACGCGCCGCAGGAGGAACTGGAGAACGCCGTCCGAACGCTGAACGGGGACGGCGAGGTGCATGGGATCCTGCTTTTTTCCCCGCTTCCGAAGCAATACGACGCGGAACGGGTGCGGGCGCTGCTTTCCCCCGGCAAGGACGTCGATTGCCTGACCGACGCGAACGCGTTCTGCGTCTACGCCGGGAACTGCGGACCCGGGCTTCCCGGCTTCGCGCCCTGCACGCCGCAGGCGGTCCTTGAACTTTTGGATTTTTACGGGTACGACCTGACCGGGAAGAACGTGACGGTCGTCGGGCGGAGCGCCGTTGTCGGCAAGCCGCTCTCGATGCTGCTGCTGCAGCGGAACGCGACCGTGACCGTCTGCCACACCCGCACGCGGGACCTGCCCGCCGTCTGCCGAAAGGCGGACTTGCTGGCGGTCTGCGCCGGAAAAGCGGGGCTGATCGGCGAGGACTGCCTGCGCGAGGGGATGTGCGTCGTGGACGTCGGGATCCATGTCGTCGACGGAAAGCTCTGCGGCGACGTGGACGCGGTCGGCGCGTCCCGCGTCCCGCTCGGCGCCTGTACGCCGGTGCCGGGCGGCGTCGGTTCGGTCACGACGGCGGTGCTGCTCAAGCATACGGTCGAAGCGGCGGAATGCCGCGTAGGAAAATAATGACGGAGGGACCCATTCATGGAATATACGCAGCCAACTGATTTGAAGGCATACGAAAGGAACGTCGCACTCGCGCAGGAGGTCGTTCGGCAGGTCGACCGCGTGGTCCTCGGCAAGTCCGAGGAAGTGCGGGAGGTCATGCTGACCTTTCTTGCGGGCGGACACGTCCTGCTTGAGGACATCCCCGGCGTGGGGAAAACCACGCTCGCGACGGCGTTCTCCAAGGCGATGCGGCTGGAATGCAGGCGCGTGCAGTTCACGCCGGACGTCATGCCGTCCGACCTGACCGGGTTTTCGGTCTACCGACGGGAGGAGGAAAAATTCGTCTACCGGCAGGGAAGCGTTTTCTGCAACCTTCTGTTGGCGGACGAGATCAACCGTGCGTCGCCGAAGACCCAATCCGCCCTGCTGGAAGTGATGGAGGAGCGGAAAGTTTCGGTCGAAGGCGTGACCCGTGAAGTGCCGGACCCGTTCCTCGTCATCGCGACGCAGAACCCGTTCGGCAGCGCCGGCACGCAGCTTTTGCCGGAATCGCAGGTGGATCGGTTCATGACGGCGCTTTCGCTCGGCTATCCGGGTGCGGAGGAGGAGCTGACCATGGCGCAGACCGTCGGCGAGGGCAGTCGGACGGACGCGGTCGAGCCGGTGTTCGGCTGCGAGGAACTTCGCTCGATGCGGAGCCAGATCCATTCGGTCTATATGAAGGAGGACGTCGCCCGCTATATCGTCGATCTGGTGCGGGAAACGCGGAACCACCCGCACCTCGAACACGGCGCAAGCCCCCGTGCGACCATCGCGCTCGTGAAGATGGCGAAAAGCACGGCGTGGTACGACGGGCGGTTCTTCGTCACGCCGCGGGACGTCGCCGGGCAGTTCGTCTATACGACCGCGCACCGCGTATCGCTCAGCGAGAGCGCCCGTATGGCGAATCTCACGCCGTCGCAGGTGCTCTTCGGGATCCTGGAAAAGGTCAAGCGTCCCGCCCCGCGTGAGGGTGCGAAGACCAAATGAAGCGGTTCCTCTTTTTCGCGTTCGCCTGCTTCACGTTCTATTGGGCGAGCCGCTACCGCTCGCTTGCACTGCTGTTCCTCTGCCTTGCGGAACTGCTGCTTCTGCTGCTTTTGCCGATCCTGCCGCGATTGCTGAAGCGGAAGCTGTCGGTTCGCTTTCCGGCGAAGGAGGACGTCGCCGTGGCGGGGTCGGCGAAGCCGTTTCGGGTCTCGGTGCGCTCCGACGGTCGTCTGCCGGTCGGTCGGGTCCGGGTGCGTCTGCGGATCTGGTATGAGCGGAGCGACAAAGGGCTGGAAAAGAAGGTGTACGGCGGGGCGTCCGCCGGGGAGAACGACCTGCCGTTCGAGCTGCTTCCGCAGTACTGCGGGATGCTTTGCGTCCGTGCCGACCGGATAAGGGTGTACGACTACCTTTCGCTGTTTTCCTCGTCAAAACGCGTCGATGCGGAGATGCGCATCGCGGTTTTTCCCCGCGAGCAAGCGTTGAAGATCAGCTTTTCCGGCGTCGGGCAGGAGCGCATCGGGGAACAGGATCGCCCGACGCGTGCGGCTCGCGGCGAAACGTCCTCGGAGGTCCGCCGTATTCGCGAATACATCCCGGGCGACCGTCTGCGGCACATCCATTGGAACCAAAGCGCAAGGACCGATCGGCTGTGGGTGAAGGAATTTGCCCCGGAGCCCGACCGGCAGGTGGACGTGCTGCTGGACCTGCGCCGGGAGAAACCGGCTGACGCGAAGGCGTGGAGCGACTTTTACCGACTGCTTTCCGCGTTGGTATACGGTCTTTTGCGGGAGGAAGCGTCCGTAACGGTGCGCTGGAAGCCCGAGGGCGCTTTGGTGCCCCTGCAAAGGCAGGTGTCCGACCCGGGGGCGTGCCGGGAGCTTCTGCTCGCGCTCTACGGGACGTCGTTTTCACAGGAGGAATGGTGGGACCCGTCGGACAGGACCGCCCTGCGCCTGACGGCTGAACTTTCGCTGTACGCGGGCGGAAAACCGCTTTGCGGGTTCCACGCGGACAAGCTGGACGAAGAATTGCGGGAACAGACGCTTTTGCTCGCCTGACCGCGGAAAGGAGGGAACGTTGATGAACGGATTGAAATTTCGTGCCGGGAAGAAACTGCGGAAAAAGGAAAGCGGACCGCTTTCGGTCGCGGTAGTGCCGCTGCTGCTTTGCGGGCTCTGCGGAATCTTCTTTTTCCTGCACGAGATAGAGGCGTTCTCCTTCCCGCTGTTTTCGGCGTTCCTGACGGCGTTCGTGACCTGCGTGGCGCTCTGGGCGACCTTTTCTTATCGCAAGAAGCTGTTCTATCTCCTGCTCGGCTGCGTCCCGCTGCTCTGCGGGCTGCTGCTCTTCTTCGGCTGGGAGGAGGTCCTGTGGGAAGGGACGATGCTCGTTCGCGGACTGAACGGTTCGGCATTGCAGACGGATTTTCCGCTGCTCGCGTTCCTGTTTTCGCTGCTGCTGACGGTTTTCCTGTTCCTTTTGGAGTGCTGCCTGCGGTTCCATCTTCCGGCGATGCTGCTGACGGCGGCTCTGCTTGTCGCGTCGCCGTTGCTGGGCGTTTCCGTCGGGGTCGGAACAGTGTTTCTGCTTGCGGTGTTTCAGTTGGGCTTCTGGGCGTACGGCACGGCGGGGCGGAAGGGGAGACGTTCCCCTTCGGCGGGTCGTTTGGCGGGAAGGTGCGCGCTCTCGCTCACGGCGGTGCTGCTGCTTTCCTCGCTGATCACCCTGCCGCTCGCCTACCGTTACGAGCTGCCGCTTTACGGGTCCGTCGACGTGGCGGAAGGGTTCGTGCGGGACAACCTGCGCCACCTCTTGGGGCGGGAAAGCAAGCCGGTCGTCGGCGGAAAGATCAACGGCGGCAATATTTACCACTTCGGCACCCGCCATCTCGAACTCACGCTCGACCGCCAACCGACGAAGTCTCTCTATCTGCGCGGATTCTCCGGCGGGGCATACCTCGGCGGGGATTGGACGGAGGCGGACGACCTGCCGCTCGCGAGGGAGTTGCTGGTGTCGTATCAGCAGCTTGCGTCGGATTTGTCGTATTCCTTGTCGGACATTCCGGATGGGACGGTCAATGAAGCGTTGACGGACATTCCGAACTCCCTGTTCTACCAGATGTACGCGCCCGAACGCGACGCGGAGTATACGCTGAACGTGATGCACAGCAGCGGAGTTTACGAAACGGAATACCGACCCTATCTGTCCATGCAGCATTCGGCGTCCCATGGCACGTTCTATTTCCTGCAATCGTCGCCGGACCTTTCCGACGGACAGCCGTACCTGTTCACCTATTACGAGATCGGCGAAGACCCCATCGACTGGGAGCTTGCCGCCTTCCTGCCGAACGTCGATGCGCAGACCCTTCGGCTCAGCCAGCAGTGCCGCAGGGATTACGGCGAGAAGGCTCGCGAGATCTACACGCAGGT
>CANQVQ010000080.1 GCA_947627335.1 uncultured Clostridia bacterium
CGAGACCGGCGGCGAGACCCGCGCCGGACGACGCGGAACCCTCCGGCGCAGCCGCGGCGGGCTGTTCCCCGTTCTCAAGCGGGGCGGGAGACGGCTCCGCGGCGGAAACCGCGAGGACAAGCGTCAAACAGAGCACGAGCGCCAAACCGAGCGACAGGAAATGCCTGCGGAAGGCGGTTTTTCCGTTCCCCGTGCGCTTCATGGTGAAGAACGCGACGGCGATCGAAGCGGCAAGCGCGAGGACCGGGAGCAGGACGGCAAAAATTGTGGTAAGCATACGATTCTTCCTTTCTTTCTATAAAACCTTATCGATCACGAAGCGGAACGCTTGCTCCGACGGAGCTTGGACGCGGACTTTGCGTGACGGAACACGGCGGGTGAAAACTGCTTGCCGTCGCCGTCGTAGAAGCGGCTGAACATCTCGTAAAACTCCAGACGAAGCACCTGGATCGCGACGAGCAGACCCTCAAGCACGGTGACGAACACGTTGCCGATGACCATCATCACGACCCCGAGCGCTCCCCCGCCGACGATCTCCGCCAGCGCCGAGAACGCCATCATCATACCGGCGTGGATCAGCACGAACGCGCCGACGCGCAGGAAGCTGAGCGTATTGGTGAAGTAGCTCAAAAAAACCTCGATAAGTTCAAACAAATTCTCGATGACGTAATCCCCGACGGATTCTCCCAGCCGGAACCCCTCTCCGCGCAGCAGGGAATTGAGCGGGGCGTGGAAGAACACGAGGCAGACCGGGAGCAGCACGCCGACGGTCGCAAGCAGCACGCCGGGGATCGGGACGGAGATGTCGAACACCTGCACGATCAGACACAGCAGCGAAAGGTACAGGACGATGCCCGCCGCACCGTTCGCGCCGAAGAGAGCGTTCCCGTAATTGCGCTTCTTGCACGACGAGCAGATGCCGATACACATCGCAAGCAGCAGCAGGACGACGCCGATGCCGATGGAGAGCGCGAGCAGGGTGTTCGCGTTGTCCATGACCGAAAACGGCTTGCCGGAAAGCCCGATCGCACGGTAGACCGGGTCGAGCAGTTCTTCATAGCCGAACACACTGCCGAACAGGAAGCCGAAGACCGTCCCGCACAGTCCGCAGGGAATGAGGATCCTCCCGACCGGGTTGCGGAAGAAGCGGTACATACAGTATCCCGCGACGGCGAGCAGAATCCCCTGCCCGACGTCGGCGAACATGATGCCGTAAAGCAGCGTGTACGTCAAAGCGACGAACGGGGTCGGATCGACCTCGTGATAGGACGGCGAGCCGTACATTTCGACGAAGTATTGGAACGGGCGGAAGATGCGCCAGTTGCGAAGCCGGGTCGGGGGCGTCCCCTGCGCGGCGTCGCCGCCGACGGTCAGGTCGGAAACGGTGAAGCTGTCCACCTGCCGCAGAGCCGCTTCCAATTCCCCGCACCGCTCCTCCGGCACCCAGCAGACCAGTGCCGCGTAGTTCCCGCGGTAGAGGCAGGCGTACCGCCGCAGGGCGAAGACCTCGTTCTGGTATTTCAGATGACCGTACAGCGAAAGCAGTTCCCCGCGATTGGACTGGAAGAAGGACACGAGCCGGTCGTTCGCCGCGTGCAGCTCGACGTGGAGGTCGTAGATCTGCTCCGCGTCGGACGCGATGATGGTGGACGGCGTGCCGTCCTTTTCGGGCAGATCCGCCTGCCGGAAGAACAGGGACGCGAAGATGCGGTCCGCGTCGTCGTCCCCGCGTGGGGAGAGGTAGAGCAGCCAGCAGAAATCCTTGTCCGTCGAGCAGGGGACGTACTGCAGGGAATCCGTCTCCCCGTACTGCAGCAGCTTTTCATAGCTGTCCGCCGGGATACAGCCGAATCGGACCTCGACGAATTCCGTTTTCCGCAGTTCCTCCAGCTTCACGTCGAGCGACGAGAAATGCTTCAGAAGCGTTCTCTCCTCCTCGAGCAGCCGGATGCGCTCCTGCAGGGCGGCACAGTCGTTCTGCAAGGCGTGCAGTTCGTCGTTCAGCCCACTGAGCACCCGGTCCGCCTCCGCCCCTTCCCCGCCGGGCAGGGGTTCGACGGTTTCCGGGTCGACGCCGCAGAGCCTGACCGTTTCCTCCACGCGGGCGCAGACGGCGGAAATCTGGTTCTGCTCGTTGAGCGGGGAAAAGTCCCGCGTGTCCGCCATGACGGACGAAGCGTTCTCGAGATGCACGAAACCCAGCGACGTGATCGCGCCGAGCGCGTCGTTGAGCAATTCCGCCTTGCCGAGCAGCAATTTCATTTTCATCTTTTCGACTGACATGGTCTTTCTTCCCTTCTTTCCGCCCCGTTATCCCCGTTCCTTCGCCGGGAGGAGCAACAATTCACGGATCTGCGCCGGGGGCAGCCGATAGCGAACCCCTTCGATGACGTAGACGAGGTTCTTGACCTCCAGCTCCAGCCAATTGAGATAGGCGAACAGCACGACCGACGGGACGGCGGAAAAATGGATCCGCTTGCGCAGCAGGTCCGGCAGGAACCGATCCGACCAGTTCCCGCCCGAAAGCAGTTCCCCGCCGGTCGTCTGCCTGCCGTACCGCCCGGCGAGAAAGATCCGCAGCACGTCCTCCCCGGTCGGCGCGGCGAGCATCCGTTCAAGCTCCGCGCCGGTCAGCCGGAGCCGGAAACCGCTGAGCATCGCCCGCAAGAGGGCGGGGCTCAGCCCGTAATAGGTCTTGGCGCGGTAGAGCAGTTCCGCGTCGCCGAGTTCGGCTTTGAGGAGCAATATCTCCTTGAGCGCGTCCGCTTCCGCGCCGGAGGAACGGGCGGAAAACCGTTTTTCCGTGTATTCGTAGACCGCACGGTCCAAAATCGCTTCGGAAAGCGGCAGGTCCACCCCGTCCCGGCTTTGCAGGGCGGGCGTCAGAATCTTTTCAAAGAAGCTCCCGCGCAGGCAGGAGATCAAGTCCTCCTTGGTTCGCGCCTGCCCCAACCCGTGCAGTGAAAACTTCGACGACGCTTCCGGGAGCAGCATGGCGGACAGCACATACCGTTCCGACTGCCCGGCGGCGAGGAACCGCAGAAAGCCGACGAGTTCGTTGGCGCTGTTGCGCAGAAGGAGGTAATCCCGCAGGTCGGCGGTATCCGCGCCGCCCGCCTTGCAGAGGGCGAAGCTGCGCGCAAGCATCGCCTTGCGGAGCTGGTATTCGAGCAGTCCACGCGTCGGGACGCTGTCCCCCCACGCGAGAAAGGCGCCGTACGCGGTACGCTCCCGCAGGAAAGACGCGACGTCCGGCACGCTCTTGCAGGACGCCATTTCGAGATAGTCCGCCTCCCGCAGACGGGCGCCGTACTGGGCGCGCACACGCGTGAGGATCGCAAACGAAGCATTCCCCGACAACCGTTCTCTCCCCTTTCCGCCGTTTATCCGCGCAAAACAGACGCATAGATCTGCTCCACCCACGCGGCGGTGCGGGACGCGGAAAGCTCGTCAAGACGGCGGAGCTTCTGATTCTTTTCGGCTTCGATCGCGTCCAGCCGGCTGTCGGCCGCCTTGCGCTCGGATTCCCGCATTCGCTGGATCAGCGCCTTGGTTTCTTCCTCATAAGAAGCGCGAAGCGCCGCCTTCTCCTCCGTCAGGGAGGCGGCGGACGCCGTTTTTTCCGAAAGGGCGGAGGAGGTCATCTCCCGCGCCTTTTCGTCCGCACGGAGAATGCTTTGCAGCAGTTGATCCGCTTCCTTCATTCCGACGTTCCTCCTTTGTCCTTGCCGTAGCTAATATCCTATCTATTTTAGCACACTTTTTCAAAAAAGCAAGAGAAATCATAATAATTTAACAAAATTTCCGTGCCGTCGGGAGAGCTTCTGCAGGATCCAATCCAAATACAGCCCGACCGGGCGGACGTCCGTGTGCGTATACAGCATCCGGCAGCCGACGACGTCCTCCGCTTCGTTGAACACGGTCTTTCCCCCGTCGAACAGGAAGTCGATCCCCGCAAGACCGAACGGCAGAGCGTTCTGGAACGCCCGCACCATTTCCTTCTCCCGCACGGAAAGCGTATACGGGACCGCACGTCCGCCGAGGCAGAAATTACTGCGGAAATCCGTTTCCGTAACACGCAGCATCGCCGCGAGGATGCGGTCGCCGAGGATATAGACCCGCACGTCCTTCCCCGGCTCGGAAACGAATGCCTGCGCAACGGACGGCACGCCGCGAAGCGCTTCCGACGCCGCCTTCGCTTCCCCGCCGTTCCGAACGGGGTACACCTGCGTCCCGCCGTGTCCGGCGCAGGCTTTCAGCACATACGGGTACGGAAAGTCCGGCAAAACCGCCGGGTCCGGGACGTAGACGGTCTTAGGGAACGGCACGCCGAGGGAATCGGCGAGGCGGTAGGTGTTCCATTTGTCGTTGCAGCAGGCGCTGACCGAGGCGGGATTAAAAACCGGAATGCCCCGCGCTTCCAATCCGGCGCTGAAGGGCGGGTCCATCGCACGGACCACCGCGAAGTCCGGGTTTTCGTCCGGCAGCGGGTCGCAGGTCCGCCGAAGCTCCAGCGTCACACCGCGTTTGGCGGCTTCCTCCCGCCAGAACCCGATGAACGTGCGGTTGCGCGCCTCCCCCTCCGGCGTATAGAACAGCCAGCCGGTCATGTTGCACACCTGCGCAGAATGTGCGTGAGAATGACGTCGGCGACGTCGACGCCGGTGCAGTCGTAAAGGTTGCGGATATGAGCGTTGGAATTGACCTCGCACAGCAGCGGTTCGTCCCCCTCGCCGAACAGCAGGTCCACCCCGCCGAAATCCAGACCGAGCGCTTCGCACGCCCGCACGGCGAGGGTCTTTTGCGCTTCCGTCGGCGCATACGGGCGCATGGAACCGCCGTTGGAGAGGTTGGCGCGAAAATCCGTTTCCGACCAGCGGTACATCGACGCGACGACCTCCCCGCCGACCACCTGCAGACGCAGATCCCGCCCGGCGGAGGACGCGACGAACTTCTGCAAAAGCATCGTCCGGGGGGAGGACGCGTTGAGCCGCCCGACGAGTTCCCGTTCGTCCCGCACCAGCCACACCTGCTTGCCGAAGGACCCGCACGCCTCCTTGACGACCAGCGGGAAACCGAGCGTCCGCACCGCCGTTTCGACGAACGGGTTCCCGGTCCAGTCGCACGGGAAGTACACCATCGGGACCAACAGCGTTTCGGGCATAGGCAGACCTGCCTTGCGAAACCGCAGGCAGGTCAGTGATTTGTCGTCGCACAGCGCGACCGCGGACGAGGAATTGAACACCCGACACCCGTCCTGTTCGAGCGTCCGCGCAAGCCGCACGTCCTTCGACAGGAACAGCACGAAGTCCGCGTCACGCGGGATCTCCTCGGCGTTGGTGCGGACGGTCAGCCCGACGCCGTACCTTTCCGCCGCACGCAGATACAGTTCAAACTGGGACGCGTACTTCCCGTCCCGCAGCTCGTGATCGACCGCAAGGATCCCTTTCATGCCCTTCGCCATCCCTTTCCGCGTTTTTCCCAGTTTACTCCTTTCCCCGGGATTTGTCAAGACGTCCGCACGGAAAAAAGGCGAAAAGCGACGTCATTCCTCCTTTCGGTAATACTTCGCCTGGGCGTTCCAGAGCGCGTAGTACTTGCCGGACGGATCGGCGGCGAGTTCGTCGTGCGTCCCGCGTTGGACCAGATTCCCCCGGTCGAACACGGCGATACTGTCGCAGAAACGGCAGGAGGACAGGCGGTGCGAGATGAAAACCGAGGTCTTATCCTGCGCGATGCGGTTGAAATGCTCGTAGACCGCCGCTTCCGCGACCGGGTCGAGCGCCGCCGTCGGCTCGTCGAGGATCACGAACGGCGCGTCCTTGTAGAGCGCACGGGCGAGGGCGATCTTCTGCTTTTCCCCGCCGGAAAAGTCGGTCCCGGTCAGGATATACTCCCGCCCGACGGCGAAATCCAGCGCTTCCATCCCCTTTTCCTTCGCCAGTTCCTCCAGATCGGCCAACTTTTCCTCCATGCCGGCACGGCGCAGGCAGTCCGCCGCCCTCTCCCGGTCGGGTCGTAGAGACGGCAGAGCAGCTTGATGAACGTGGTTTTGCCGCTTCCGTTCTCCCCGACGATGGCGAGCTTGTCGCCGATGCGGAACTTCATGCTGACGTGCCGGAGCGCCCACGCGTCCGTGCGGGGATAGCGGAACCCGACGTCGCGGAATTCGATCTCGTAGTCGAGGTCGTCCCGCTTTTCGACGGCGAGCGTGCCGCGGTACATCTCGTTCGGCAGGTCGACGAACGTGAACATTCTTTGCAGGGCGTCGTTGTTCGCCCGCAATTCGCCGAGGCAGGAAGTGAACCCGGACACGTTGGCGACGAACTTTTCGACCGTCCCGCGGTAGAGCAGGAAACTGCCGATGCCGAACGCGCCGAGGAACGCTTTCGCCGCCGTGTAGAGGAACACCGCGAGGGTGTCCGCCGTGTTGAGCAGGATCCCCCATACGCCGTAGCGGGTGCGGATTTTCTCCTCGTCCTTCAGGAAACTTTCCGTGCAATTGACGCGAAGTAGGTTATGCAGGACCACCTTCTGCATCCCGAACATCCGGGTATCCACCCCGGAGATCGAAGGCTCCATCGTTCGCCAGATCAAAGTCCACCGAAGCCGTTTTTCCCGCGTTTTCACAAGCTCCCGCGTGCGTCCCGCCGCAATGCGGTTGGCGCAGAAAGCGGAAAGCGCCACCAGCAGGGCGAACAGCAGACCGGAAAGCGGAGAGTTGACGAACCCGGCGACCCCCGTGAATTCCCCTTCGGCGGTGCGGAACAGCAGGGAAAGCGTCAGCGAACCGGCGAACAGCAGGTTCAGGACGGTCTGCAAAAAGCTCGGCAGGCTATAATAGAGTTGCGGAACGCCCTGCCCCATATCCAAATCCATATTTATTTTTTCCCACAGACGTACAATATCCGGGTCCTCCAGATGCCCGTACTGCATTCCGTTCTGCACGTCGAACAGATACACCCCCGTAGCGCGAACCGTCATGTATACATACACATCCATTTTCCGGCGCAGAAGCTGTGCAAGGAAGTTCAGCGCCAACTGCCCGCCGACGGTAAGCGCCGCGAGGAACAACAGCCGACGCACGTCGCAGTTGC
>CANQVQ010000081.1 GCA_947627335.1 uncultured Clostridia bacterium
TACTTGCTCTGCACGTCGAACAGTTCGCGGTACTTGCCGCCCGCCGCCATCAGTTCGTCGTGCGTGCCGACTTCGGCGATCCTCGCCCCGTCGAGCAGCAGGATCCGGTCGCAGAAACGGGTGGACGCGAGCCGATGGGAGATAAAAACGGAAGTCGCATGGGAGGCTATCTCGCGGTAGCGGCGGTACATACGGTCCTCGGCGATCGGGTCGAGCGCCGCCGTCGGCTCGTCGAGCAGAAGGCAGGGCGGGTCCTTATAGAGCAGGCGCGCCAGCAGCAGTTTTTGCGTTTCGCCGCCGGAAAGCTCCACACCCGCCGGGTCCAGCGTGCGGTTGAGCGAAGTTTTCGCGCCGTTCGGCAGGGAATCGATCTTTTCGCGCAGCCCCGCGAGTTCGATACAGCGGTCCAGTTTTTCCGCGTCGATCTCCCCTTCGTCCTCCGTCGCCGCGATGTTGCAGGCGATGGAGAGCGGCAGCAGGTGGTAGTCCTGCGGCACCAGCCCGAACGCCCCGATCAGTTCGTCGCGGTTGTAGGCGTCCACCGGCAGACCGTCCAGCAGGACTTCCCCCTCGTTCGGGCGCAGGAACCCGCAAAGCAAAAGGGTCAGCGTGGTCTTCCCCGCCCCGTTGACCCCGACGAGAGCGATCTTTTCGCCGGGCGCGACCGCGAAGGAAACGTCGTCGAGCACCTTTTTCTCCCCCTGCGGGTAGCGGTAGGAAACGTGCCGGAATTCGACGGAGAACGGTCGCCGCGGGACCGGGATCCCCTCCCCGCGGTTGCTTTCGTCCGGCAGTTCCAGGAATTCGCGGAAATCGGAGATCCCGTACCAGCCGTCGACGACCCAATTATAGGTATTCAGCACGTTCCCCATCAGCCCCGCCATGGAAGTGATAGCGGAAAAATAGAGCAGGAACGTGGAAGCGTCCATTCCGCCCTGCGCCGCCCGGAAAATCAGGTAGACGTAAGCGCCGCCGTCCCGCACGGCGGCGACGAGAAAGCTCACGACCGCCGTACAAAGTCCGTAGAGCGAACTCCGACGCTGCTCCCGGCACAGTTGCTCCATAGCCTGTCCGCTCCGCTCCCGCAAGGCAGGGCGCATCTGATAGAGCCGAATGTCCTTGGCATACCGTAAGCTTTCGGCGATGCCGAAGGACAGGTAATTGGCTTTCCGAAAGACCGCGTTTCTTTCGTCCTGCCGTTTCCGCCTCTGCTTGCGCTCCCACAGTCCCGTCAGCGAGACGACGACGCTGCCCGCCGCGAGCAGCAGAATGATGATCGGATCGAGCAGGGAGACGACCGTTCCGAACAGGAAGAACTGCAGAACCGTCGAAACCACGTTGGAGAAAGCGATTGGAAAATTGACGCCCGCCATATCGGTGTTACGCGTCATATTTTCCGCACGTTCCTCCAGCCGCCCCACCTCCGGGTCAAGGTGAAGGTGCCAGTCCATATCCATAGTCTTTTCCGTACAAAGACATTCGAGCCGGTTCATGACGCGGAAGGACGCGGTCTGCAGCCGCTGTTGGACGATGTTATTCAACAGGTCCACCAGCAGTTTGGACAGCAGAATCCCGCAGATGACCAGCGCGACGGGGGAAAACGTCCCCGCCTGTTCCAGCACCGCCAGCACCGCCGACGGCGTGTACAGCGCGAACGCCGCCAGCACGAGCGACAGCGGGACCGTGAACACGCCGGCGAACGCCAGCGTCCGCTCGTACTTCCACAAAAGCCGATAGATGTACCCGACCGAGGAAAACAGCCCGTACTTCGGCTTGCGCACGGACTGCTTTTTCTTCTTCGTCATTCAAACGCACCGCCTTTCGTTTTTTCGGTACGAACAGGATACACCTTTTTTTGCGAAAAAGGGGAAAAGTGGAACGAAATGTCGTTTTGCGTGAACGAAATGCAGATTTTTGCCCTACGAAGGGTCGAGCGGGATCAGAATTTCCGCCGTGAAACCGCCGTCCTCGCTGTCCGCCGTGAACAGTCCGCCGTACTTCCCGACCGTGCCGCGTACGCGGGAAAGCCCGAACCCGTGCCCGCCGCCCTTCGACGAACGGAAGGCGGCGCCCTGCTTCTCCTGCTTCCTTCCCGCCGCATTGGTGACAGCGAGGTAGAACTGGGTATTCTTGCGCCCCATGTAGACCCGCAGGAAGCGGTCGGATTCGGGGAGCTTGCGGTTCTCCTCGATGGCGTTGTCGAGCAGGTTGCCGAGCAGGACGCACAGGTCCACGTCGCTGACCGGCGTTCCCTCCGGGACGGTCGCCTTGACGTTGGCGGATATGCCGGCGCGGGAAGCGACGTTCAGCTTGCCGTTGAGGATCGCGTCCACCATGACCCGCCCGGTCTTGACGACCGTATCGACCGTGCCGAGGTCGTCGCTTAACTGGGCGAGGTAGGCGTTGACCTCGTCGTACCGCCCGAGCGCCATAGCCGCTTGCAGGGATTGGATATGGTTGCGGTAGTCGTGCCGCCAGCCCCGCATTTTCCGGTACATGGACTCCACCTCGTCGCAGTACTTTCGCATCAGGTCGCTCTGGTACGCGTCGATCCGTTTGTCGATCCATTTTTGAAGAAACATTTCTTTTCCTCCTCTTTTCAGAACAGTCGAATGATCTCCCTGCCGATCTTTTCCGCCATTCCACGGCTGATCGGGACGGTTTCCCCGTTCTTCAGCACCACGCAATCGGTGCGTATTTGCGCGACGTGCCGCAGGTTGACGAGGAAGGAACGCTGGCACTTGCAGAAGTATTCGTCCAGTTTCGCCTCCACTTCCGCGAGGGTCGTCCGCATACGGCAGACTTTTTCGTCGGTGTGGATCAGGACGTACTGCTTTTGCGATTCGACGTAGCAGATACGGGAGAGCGGCAGATACTCCGTGTGACGGTCGAACGTGACGGCGAGGCTCTTTTCCGCCTTCGCCAGCCGGTCCGCCGCACGGTCCAGCACGGTGATCAGTTTTTCCGGGTCGATGGGCTTGAGAAGATAGTGCAGGGCGGACACCTCGTACCCTTCGGAAAGGAATTCCGAAAATCCCGTGACGAACACGATCTGCACCGTTTCGTCGGTTTCCCGTACCTTTTTCGCCAGCTCTACGCCGTTCATGCCGTCCATTTCGATGTCCAGCAGCAGGACGCCGAAGTCCTTTTCCTCCTCGAAGCGGAACAGGAACGCTTCCGCCGACGGGAACGCCGAAAGCGAGACGCCGTGTCCCCGTTCCGCGCCCCAGCGCCGCACGAGGGAGGTCAGGTAGGCACGATCCTCCTCCCGGTCGTCGATCAGTGCGATCTTGCAGTCCATACGAGCATCCTCCTAATAGCGGTCATACTGTGTTCAGTATACCGCATTTTCGGCAAAAAAGCAAGCCCCGACGCGAAACCAAACCGGGTCGGGCGAACCTCCGCGCAGGCAAAAGGACGGAAAAAGGCGGTTTCTCCCGCCGAAGTCTGTCGAAACCGAAAAAAATCAGAGATTTTCCCGCAAAGGCGTTGACAAAAAAGCGGAAAGATGGTATACTGTAGGCAGTTTTGGAAGGGACGGTATGTTGCAGTGGGTTTTCGATTTCCGTGTACGAACGTGCAGGAGCCGTCGCGGTCTGCCGCCCTTCCGCTTTACCGCGGCAAAGCCGTCACGCTGCCGCCTTCCGTTTTGACCGGTTTTTCTGCCTTGCCGCAGGAGCCGGTTTCTTTCATTCTTATTTGACCGACGCGGGCGGCGTGCCGTCCGGGAAAGGATTCGTCACAATGAAAAAAGTCGCCGTTATCATGGGGTCCGACAGCGATCTGCCGGTCGTCGAGAAAGCCGTTTCCGTCCTGCGGGAGTTCGGCGTTCCGTTTGAAGTGCGCGTGTTTTCCGCGCACCGCACGCCTGCGGAGGCGAAAAAGTTCGCCGAGCAGGCCCGGAGCAAGCGCTTCGGGGTCATCCTCGCCGCCGCCGGAAAAGCGGCCCACCTCGCGGGCGCCATCGCCGCGAACACCACGCTCCCGGTCGTCGGCATCCCGGTCAAGTCCTCGACGCTCGACGGACTGGACGCCCTGCTTTCGACGGTGCAGATGCCCACCGGCATCCCCGTCGCGACCGTCGCCATCGACGGCGCCGCGAACGCGGCTCTGCTCGCGGTGGAGATCCTCGCCGTTTCCGACCGCACCCTCGCGGCAAAACTGCTCGAAAAGCGGCGTGCCGACCAAGCGAAGGTCCTCGCGAAGGACCTCGAGATCTCCGCCCGTTTCTCCGGCGAAAACCAGTAAAAAACAAGCAAAAACAAGCACGGATACACGAAAAAAGGAAAGGGTAAGCGCAATGTCTGCAACACTTGAAAAACTCGAACAGCTCTACGAGGGCAAGGCAAAGAAGGTGTATAAAACCGCCGACCCGGAGCGGTACATCGTTTCCTATAAGGACGACGCGACGGCGTTCAACGGTCTGAAAAAGGGAACCATCGTCGGGAAGGGTGCGATCAACAACCGCATGAGCAACTACCTCATGCAGAAGCTGGAGGAAGCGGGGGTCCCGACTCATTTCGTCGAGGAGCTCAACGACCGGGAAACCGTGGTTCGGAAGGTCACGATCCTGCCGCTGGAGGTCATCGTGCGCAACGTCGCCGCCGGCTCCTTCTCGAAGCGAATGGGCGTCGAGGAAGGGTCCGCCCTGCGCTGCCCGATCCTCGAATTCAGCTATAAGAACGACGAACTCGGCGACCCGTTCATCAACGACGATTACGCCGTCGCGCTGGGGCTTGCCACGCGGGAGGATCTGCAGACCGTGCGGGACTACACCCATAAGGTCAACGAATTCCTCAAGGCGTTCTTTTTGGGGCTGAACATCGAACTGGTGGATTTCAAGATCGAATTCGGCAAGACGGGCGACGGGAAAATCATTCTCGCCGACGAGATCTCGCCCGACACCTGCCGTCTCTGGGACGCGACGACCCACGAAAAGCTGGACAAGGACCGCTTCCGCCGGGATCTGGGCGGCGTCGAGGACGCCTATCAGGAAGTTATGCGCCGGATCTTCGGCTGAACATCGCGAATCGGAACGAAAGGCAGACATATGGCTAAACTGAGAGAAGAATGCGGGGTCTTCGGCATTTTCGCACCGCGTTGCTGCGACGTCGCGTCGACGACCTATTACGGGCTGTTCGCCCTGCAGCACCGCGGACAGGAAAGCTGCGGGATCGTCGTCAACGACGACGGGCTGTTCCGCACCTATAAGGACGTCGGGCTGGTCAACGACGTGTTCACCCCGGAGCACCTGCGCTCCTTAGGGACCGGGAACATGGCGATCGGGCATTGCCGCTACGGGACGACCGGCTCGAACGGGCGGGAGAACGCCCAGCCGATCGTCGTCAACCACGTCAAGGGGCGCATGGCGCTCGCACACAACGGCAACCTCGTCAATTCCTGCGAACTGCGGGAGGAATTGGAACTGAAGGGTTCCATCTTCCATTCCACCAGCGACACGGAGGTCATCTCCTACATCGTCACCGACGAACGGCTGCGCCAGAAGTCCATCGAGCAGGCGGTCAACCACGCGATGGACCGCATTCGCGGTGCGTATTCGCTGGTCATCATGTCCCCGTCCAAATTGATCGCCTGCCGCGACCCGCACGGCATTCGTCCGCTGTGCTACGGGACGCGGGACGACGGGGCGTATATCGTCGCGTCGGAAAGCTGTGCGCTCGCCGCGGTCGGCGCGACGTTCGTGCGGGACATTCGACCGGGCGAGATCCTCGTGTTCACGTCGGACGGTCTGGTTTCCATCGACGACCACTGCGGAAAAGCGGACCCGCGCCTGTGCGTGTTCGAGTACATCTACTTTGCACGCCCGGATTCGGTCATCGACGGCTGCTGCGTCCACGAAGCGCGGATCCGCGCCGGGGCGTTCCTCGCGGAAGAGCACCCGGTCGATGCGGACGTGGTCGTCGGCGTCCCGGATTCCGGGACGGACGCCGCCATCGGCTACGCCAAGGCGTCCGGCATCCCCTATGAGATGGGATTGATCAAGAACAAGTACATCGGGCGGACGTTCATTTCCCCGGGGCAGAAGTCCCGCGAGGACAAGGTCCGCATCAAGCTCAGCCCCATTTCCAGCGTGCTGCAGGGCAAGCGGGTGGTGCTGATCGACGATTCCATGGTGCGCGGGACCACCTGTGCGCGGACGGTCGGGCTGGTGCGGGACGCCGGTGCGGCGGAGGTGCATATGCGTATCGCGTCCCCCGCGTTCAAGAACCCCTGCTACTACGGCACGGACATCGACTCCCGCCGAATGCTCATCGCCAACCACCACGCCGTCGAGGAGATCGCCAAGATCATCGGCGCGGACTCGCTCGGATACCTGAGCATCGAAAACGCCATGCGGCTCGGCGGAGACGACGGCAAGAACTACTGCACCGCCTGTTTCAACGGCGACTATCCGACGGAGGTCCCGAAAAACAAGCGCAAGAACCGCTTTGAATACAAGATCTCCGAAAAACGCGGGAAGAAGCGCGACCCGCAGGCGTGACGAAAGGACGGAAAGCATGAATACCAAGAGCCACAGCGAAAGCTACAAGCAGGCGGGCGTGGACATCACCGCCGGATACAAAGCGGTCGAACTGATGAAGGCGAGCGTGGCGCGGACGATGACGTCCGGCGTCGAATCCGGCATCGGCGGGTTCGGCGGTCTGTTCGCCCCGGATCTGACCGGGATGAAGAACCCGGTGCTGGTGTCCGGCACGGACGGCGTGGGCACGAAGCTGAAGATCGCCTTCCTGATGGACAAGCACGACACGGTCGGCATCGACTGCGTCGCGATGTGCGTCAACGACGTCGTCTGCTGCGGCGCGAAACCGCTTTTCTTCCTCGACTACATCGCCTGCGGGAAGAACGTCCCGGAAAGGATCGCCTCCATCGTCGAAGGAGTCGCGGAGGGCTGCGTGCAGTCCGGCTCGGCGCTTATCGGCGGGGAGACGGCGGAAATGCCGGGCTTCTACCCGGCGGACGAGTACGACCTCGCCGGTTTCTCCGTCGGCATCG
>CANQVQ010000082.1 GCA_947627335.1 uncultured Clostridia bacterium
CGGTGATTGAATCCAACTACTTCGACTATTTCATCGTCGACCGTACGGAAGAAGGCCCGTACTACATCGGGCTCAAAAAACTGATCCCGCTGATGACGCTCGCCGATTGCGACGTCATGGTGATGACCACGCCGGATTTCGACCGCTACTACCTCAAGCGCTCCCGCGTGCGCAAGGACATCGAATACATCTACCTCCCGCACGACATGATGAGCGTGCATATGGGCTTCCGCGAGGGTGCGCTGGACGCGTTCGACACGATCTTCTGCTCGGGCGAGCACGTCATGAACGAGGTCCGTGCGACCGAACGGGTCTACGGGCTGCCGGAAAAGAAGCTGGTGCCGTTCGGCTATCCGCTCGCGGACAAGCTGGTCGAAGCGGGACGTGCGGCGCGTGCGGAACGCGTTTCGACCGGGCGGAAGCAGATCCTGATCGCCCCGTCGTGGCAGGAGGACAACCTGCTGGATTCCTGCATCGACGTTTTGCTCGAACAGCTCTGCCTGCCGGAGTACCGCGTGATCGTCCGCCCGCACCCGGAGTACGTCAAGCGCTACGGGGCGCGTCTGCAAAGTCTGGTGGACCGCTACCGCGAAAAGTGCGGGGACGGGCTGGTGTTTGAGCTGGATTTCTCGTCGAACGAGTCGGTCACGACGTCCGACCTGCTGATCACCGACTGGTCCGGCATCGCGCCGGAGTTCTGCTTTTCGACCGGGCGACCGGCGTTGTTCGTCAACACGAAGCTGAAGTGCCTCAACCCGAACTGGGAGAAGATCGGGCTGACCCCAGTCGAGATCTCCCTGCGCGACGAGCTTGGGCGCTCCATCGACCCGAAAGACCTCCCGGCGTCCGTCGCGTCCGTCGTGCGCGAACTGCTCGAGCAGAGCGATTCCTACCGCGAGCGGATCGACGAACGATTCGAGTCGCTGATCTTTAACCACGGGGAAGCCGGACAGGCGGGCGCGAAGTATATCCTGCGCTCCCTGACCGAAAAAAGAGCCGCAAAGTCTTGACAGACGCGTCGGTTCGTGGTATACTGTAGAAAAGTACGGGGGAACGGGGGTACGTGCGGGGAATTCCATTCCCCGCCCCCTTATCGTCGTGCCCCGGTTTCGGCGAATTTTCATTTTCGGGTCAGACGACGACCCGAATTTGCCGCTTCGCAGACTTGCGAATCGGCAAAACCATGAAAATTCGTTCGGATTTGCCGCCGCGATGCGCCCCGATCGGGCTCCGGCTCGCAAAGGACGAGGCAGGACGTCGAGGCAGGACGTATCGAAAATTCAATTGAAACCGAAGTCAACGGCAGTTGACTTCGCGATAGGGGGGTGTGGGGGCGCTGGCGTCCCCACCGTATCCCCCTTTCCATAAGCACACAGCAGGAGGAATGAAACGTGGAAATTCTGTTTACGGTCGCACGGGAAGCGTACATCGACCCGTCGGCGGTAACGGTCGCGGTCTCGTCGATCGGCGGCGTGGTCATCGCTGCCGGCGCGGTGCTGGCGATCTGGTGGACGAAGGCGAAGAAGAAGGCGGCGGAGAAGCTGCACCTCGACCCGAACGCCCACAAGGAAGTCGAGGACGATCTGATCGTCAACAAGGACGAAAACGAACAGAACTGACGGAAAAAACGGACGCATTCCGGCGCGGACGGCGGGGACGGCTCCCCGGACCCGTTGCCACGCGGTGAAACGCGGCGGAACGCGGCAAGAAACGGTTCAAAGCAGAAGCGCGAACCCCGGTTTTTGAACGGGGGAAGCGTTTGTGCGTTTCTTGTTTTTCACGGGGGGCAAAAAGCGCCGACGCGCCGTTCAGAACAAGGCGGCGACGGGCGGCGGAATGAACGGTAAGGAAGGGAAGGACGATATGGCGGAACAGCAGGGACTGACGCGCAGGCAGTTCGCGATCCTGGAGGCGCTGGCGACGGCGAAGGAACCCTCGCTGAAGCAGCGGGAGCTGGGGAAGCGGACGGGGATGTCGCTGGGAACGGTCAACAAGCTCGGGAAGGAGCTGGCGGAACTCGGCTACGCGGCGGACGGTCGGATCACGGTGCAGGGGCTGGAGGCGCTGGAGCCGTACCGGGCGAAGCGGGCGATCTTCATCGCCGCCGGATTCGGGACGCGGCTGGTGCCGGTGACGCTCAACACGCCCAAACCGCTGGTGCGGGTCAACGGGACGCGGCTGATCGACGGGCTGATCGACGCCTGCCTCGGCGCAGGCGTGCGGGAAATTTACGTCGTGCGGGGGTATCTGGCGGAGCAGTTCGACCAATTGCTGTACAAGTATCCGATGCTGCGCTTTCTGGAGAACCCGTCGTACAACGAAGCGAACAACATCTCCTCGGCGGTGTGCGCACGGTACCTGATGGGCAACGCGTACGTGCTGGAGGCGGACCTGCTGCTGCGGAATCCGTCGCTGATCCGACCGTACCAGTACACGTCCAACTTTCTGGGCATTCCGATGGAGCGGTCGAACGACTGGTGCTTCGAGGTGGCGAACGGCGTGATCCGGGAGCAGAAGATCGGCGGACTGGACTGCTACCAGGAGGTCGGCATCTCCTACTGGGACGCGGAAGCCGGGAAGAAGCTGGCGAACCACCTGCTGCAGGCGTACGAGATGCCGGGCGGCAAGGAGCGGTATTGGGATCAGGTGCCGCTTTCCATCTTTTCGGACGAGTACCGCGTCGAGGTGCGCCCGTGTACGGCGGAGGACGTGACGGAGATCGACACGTTCAAGGAGCTCAAGGCGATCGACAAGACCTACGATACACCGTAAACAAAACCGTAAAACCATAAAAAACCATAAAAAACATGGGAGGATGAACATGAAAGCATTCAAACGGACCCTGACGGCGCTGCTCGCGGGCGCCATGCTCGCGGCGGGAGCGCTGACGTTTGCTTCGTGCGGGAGCGGAAAGGAAAAAATCAACATCTGGACGAGCGGGGAGGACTATCGAAACGAATTCTACCTGTCCTCGCTCAAGAAGCAGTTCCCGGATTACGACATCACGCTGGAGTATATGTCCAGCAGCGGCATCGCCGCGAAGGTGACCGAGGAGGGCGAGGACTGCAGCTGCGACATCATCCTGTCCGAGGAGTACGGCTACCTTGAAAAGTGCGAGCCGTACCTCGCGGAGCTGACCGATTTCGACTATTCGCCGTTCCTCGACGAACTCGTGCCGGCGAGCCGCAAGTACACGCCGGAACTGAAGAACGGCGGGTGCGTCATCCTCAACCCGCAGGTGCTTGCGGACAAGGGGCTGGCGAAGCCGACGAGCTACGAGGACCTGCTGGACCCGTCGTTCAAGGATCTGGTCTCCATGCCCGACCCGTCGTCGTCCGGCACCGGCTATATGTTCCTGCGGCAGCTGACCAACGAGTGGGGCGAGGACAAGGCGTTCGAGTACTTTGAAAAGCTGACGGACAACGTGCTGCAGTACACCTCGTCCGGTTCCGGACCGGTCAACGCGCTCAAGCAGGGCGAAGTCGCCGTCGGGCTCGGCATGACCTCGCAGGCGGTGACGGAGATCAAGGACGGCGTGAAGCTGGAGATCGTCTTCTTCGAGGAAGGTTCGCCGTTCAGCGTCTACGGCAACGCGGTGCTTGCCGACAGCGCGGAGCGCGAGGAGGTCATGGAGGTGTTCAACTACCTGTCCACGACCCTCTGCAAGGAGGACAACGGGCTGTACTTCCCGGATCAGATCTTCAAGGACTACATCCCGGAGGTCGAAGGGTTCCCGACCGGGATCAAGTACGGCAATATGTCCAACGACACGGAGAGCGAAAAGGAAAGGCTTTTGCAGAGATGGACGTTCAGCTGAACGACAAGCTGGTCATCGAATCGGTTTCCAAGGGATACAAGGGCAATCCGGCGGTGCTGAAGGACATTTCGTTCACGGTGCGGGACGGGGAGTTCCTGTCGCTGCTCGGTCCGTCCGGGTGCGGCAAGACGACGCTTCTGCGCATCCTGATCGGGCTTCTCCCGGCGGACAGCGGAAAAATCAGCAAGGACGGGCGGGACATCACCGCCCTTCCGCCTGACAAGCGGGGCATGGGCATCGTGTTCCAGAACTACGCCCTGTTCGAGAACATGACGGTCCGGCAGAACGTCGAATACGCCCTGAAGCTGCACAAACTGCCGAAAGCGGAGGTGCGGGAGCGTTCGGAGCATATGCTCGAAGCGGTCGGGCTTGCCGACCAGTCCCGGAAGTATCCGCGTGCGCTCTCGGGCGGGCAGCAGCAGCGCGTCGCCATTGCGCGGACGCTTGCGCTCAACCCGGACGTGGTGCTGTTCGACGAGCCGATGTCGGCGCTCGACGTCGCGACGCGTCTGTCCATGCGGACGGAGCTGAAGCAGCTGCAGGCGAAGTTCGGGACCACCATGCTCTACGTCACGCACGACCAGGAGGAGGCGTTCGCCCTCTCCGACCGCATCATGATCCTCGACCGCGGGGAGATCAGCCAGCTCGACACCCCGGAACGCATCGCGTCCGAACCGGCGAACGATTACGTCCGCTCCTTCGTGCTGGACAACCTGCAGGCGAAGGTGGATTCGCTTGCGCGGTTCATCCGCCGCGACGGGGGCGCGTCGTGAAGCGTCGGACGTGGGCGCGGACGGTCACGCAGGTCTGCGTCGCGTTGTTTTTCCTGCTCTGCGTGATCCTGCCGATCCTGCGGATGCTGTCGCGCATCACGCCGGAGGGGTTCAACAAGATGGTGTCGTCGCCGCAGTTCCCGCCGGCGGTGCTGAACACGGTGACGACTGGGCTGACCGCGACGGCGCTGACGCTGGCGCTGGCGTTCACCGCCGCGTGGTGTCTGGAGCGCGTCCCGATCCGGGGGAAGGCGGTCTTTTCGACGTTGTTCGTGCTGCCGATGCTGATCCCGTCGATCTCGCACGCCTTCGGGCTGGTGGCGCTGTTCGGCGCGAACGGGTATCTGACGAACCTGCTCGGGCTGCACGGAAGCATCTACGGGTTCTGGGGGATCGTCGCCGGGTCGGTGATGTACTCCTTCCCGGTGGCGTTTCTGATGGTCGCGGGCATCCTGCAGTACGAGGACGGCACGCAGTACCAGGCGGCGACGGTACTCGGGATCCCGAAGTTCCGCCAGTTCACCGGCATCACGCTCCCGTACATGAAAAAGACCCTGCTTTCCTCCTTCTTTGCGATCTTTACGATGATCGTCACGGACTACGGCGTGCCGCTGACCGTCGGGGGCAAGGTGCAGACGCTCTCGAAGATGATGTACACCGAGGCTGCCAAGTCTGTCAGCACCAACGCGGACCGCAACGGCGAGGTCGTCATCGGGGCGTTCCTGCTCCTGCCTGCGATCGTCGCGTTCGTCGTCGACCTGCTCAACCCGGAACGCGGGCAGGGCGCTTACGTTTCCAATCCGGTCGTCCCGTCGGGCGGACGGTTCGCGAAGGTCGCCGCCTACGCGTACAGCGTTTGCGTCGGGCTTGCGGTGCTTTTGCCGGTGGGTTCGTTCGGGGTGATCATGTTCGAGCGGAAGTACCCGGTCGACCCGTCCTTCACGTTGGAACACATCCGCACGGCGCTCAACCGCGGTGCGGGGAGGCATCTCATGTATTCCCTGCTCTACGCGCTGCTCGCAGGGGTGTTCGGCACGCTGCTCGCGTTCGTCTGCGCCTACCTGACCGCCCGGGCGAAGGGGACGTTCTCGAAGGGAATCCACCTGATCTCCGTCACGACCATGTCCATCCCGGGGTTGGTGCTGGGGCTTTCGTACGTCATTTTCTTCCATTCGTCGCCGATCTACAAAACGGTGTGGATCGTTGCGCTTGCGAATTCGATGCACTTCTTCGCGTCGCCCTACCTCATGATGTACCAGACCCTCGGGAAGGTCAATCCCGACCTCGAGGACGTCGGGCTGACGCTCGGCGTGGGGCGTCTGCACGTCATCAAGGACGTCATTCTGCCGAAGGTGCGCTTCACCATGCTGGAGATGTTTATCTATTTCTTCGTCAATTCCATGATGACCATCTCCGCCGTGTCCTTCCTTGCGCCGCCGTCGCCGAAACCGGTCGCGCTCATGCTCTCCCAGTTCTCCGACCAGCTCCTCACCGAGCAGGCGGCATTCGTCTCCCTGCTGATCCTCGGCGTTAACCTGCTTATCAAGGTCGCCGGGAATTTACTGCGGCGGAAAAGTCGGGCGTAGAAAGGGTACGTTGGGGGTGCCAGCACCCCCAAGCCCCCCTCCTTTGGGGATGTTATAAGGGAAAGGCAAAAGAGGGGAGCCTTCTCCGTTTGTCCGTGCGCTTTGGTTCGCACCCCCAAAGTCGCGAGGCTCCTATCGGAGCCAGCGCCCCCAATTTACGGAGTAAAAAAGAAAGACGCAAAGTTCTTGCGTCTTTTTTTGTGTTTAAGAGGTGGTGAGAATGGCGACACTTAGATAGAAAGAAGAATAGCAATACTCGGAGAGAAAAAGGGAAGGGACGGAAAGTTCATGATACGAAACTGCAACGACGACAACAACGAGGAACAGCAGGACGAAGCGGTCCGTGCGCCGGAAGAAAAAGCCGACGACATCGAAAAATCCGGCGGGATCACCCTGCGCGGGCAGGGCGAAGCGATCCACGCCCTGATCATCGCCGGGCAGATCGAGGGGCACTACGCCGCCTCGCCGCAGACCAAGTCCACCAAGTACGAGCAGTGCATCCCGACCCTCGTCGCCGTCGAGGAGAGCGACGAGATCGACGGGCTCCTGCTCCTGCTCAACACGATCGGCGGGGACGTCGAAGCGGGACTGGCGATCGCCGAGCTGGTCGCCGGCATGACCAAGCCGACCGTCTCCCTGGTCCTCGGCGGCGGGCACTCGATCGGCGTGCCGCTCGCGGTTTCGGCGAAGAAATCCTTCATCGTGCCGAGCGCGACCATGAC
>CANQVQ010000083.1 GCA_947627335.1 uncultured Clostridia bacterium
AGGCGCTGGAGCTTGCGGTCCGTCCGCTCGACGGGTTTGACGCGTACGGCTGCGACGTGCTCGCGTCGGGCGGTGTGGTCATGTTCCCGATGGTGGAGCGCGAAAACATCGAACTGCTGCGAATGGATAACCAGACGGGGGAATATACGATCTATCGGAACGGCGAGGAACTGTATTTCGACGGCTGCGAGCAGCTGACGATCAACACGAACCTGTTCGCGTCGCTGCTGGTGGACTGCCGCTACGTCGTCACGGCGGGGACGGTCGACCAGGCGCTCGACTATTCCGCGTACGGGCTGGAAGACGAGGAGGGGCTGACGTGCAGCTTCCTTTTGATGACCACCCCGGACGGCGACGGGAGCCGCCTGTTCCATCAGGTCTGGATCGGCAATAAGGATTCCGTCGGGTCCTACTACTATGCCCGTTACTTCGGCGGTCGGATGAACGCGGACAATACCGTGACGGACAGCTTTTCGAGTCCGCGTGTGTTCCGCATCCAGGCGGCGAACGTCGACGGGATGCTGAACGCCCCGGTCGAGACGTTCTTCGACGCGAATCTGGTCGGCGGCATCTCCAAGACGGAGGACGTCTATTCCTTCGACCAGGTTCGGCTGGAGCATTTCTACTATGACGAGGAGCAGCCGGACTTTTCGGCGCTGATCCTCAATCTGCCGGTCATCGGGTTCTCCGACAACGTCACCTCCAACGATTCCAACGCGGCGGACCTGCTGCGGGACAAGAAGCCGTACGCATCCACCGGGCTGACCTATGAGGACTGGACCGGCGAGCGGGACAAGGCGTATCTCGTCGGGCTCAACAGCAGCGACGGCGAGCCGTTCTCGGTGTACGCCGCGGTGACGAATACGGCGGAGGACGGGATCTACGACTGCAGCTTCGGGCTTCTGCTCGACAGCGATAACGCTACCTATCCGGCGCTGCTGCCGAGCGCGTTCAGCGTTCGCTACAGCACCGACGGCATCAACTACCGCAAGCTGCCCGGGCATGGGCTGGAATTCAAGACCCAGCAGGAGGATACGGTAAAGACCTATTCCTTCCGCATCCAAAGCGACGAGCCGGTGCTGAAGATCGAACTGACCTTCACCCTGCCGAAGGTGATCGGGTATCTGGTGATGGACGACATCGTCGTCACCGCCAACGGCGAGGACGCCGTGCCGAACGACGCGCTTTCGGGGATGTGGCGAATGGTGCAGGGCGGGGACTTCATCCCGGCAGGCAAGAACTACTGCTATATGGACACCACCAATTTTGCCGACTTCCTGTACAGCATCGGCACGCTGCAGGGGGACAGCATCGCGAAAGTGGGCATCAGCGATCGGAGCGGCGTGCAGGGCGAAAGCGACGTCATCCATACGGAGATCCTCGCGGAATACGGGCTTGACCGCCCGGCGATGCACGTTTCCTACCTGTATCAGGGCTATGTGACCGACCTGTATGTGTCCGCCTACGACGAGGAGAACGGCTGCTACTACGCCTATTCCACCGTCACCGGGGACGCGCTCGGGAACGGGAAGGACGTCGTGATGTGTACCGGGTTCATCGCCCGTCTGTCGGCGAGTACGGCGGCGTGGCTGGAGTGGGATCCGCTGGAATTGGTGGACCATTCGCTGGTGGGGATGTTCGTCTATGAGATCGAGGATCTGACGGTCACTTACGACGGGACGGAGTACGTTTTCCACGTCAAGGCGGACGGCACGACGCTGACTTCCGTCACCTGGAACGGCAAGGAACTCGACGAGGAGAGCTTCCGTTACCTCTATCTCTCCATCGTGCAGTTGAATATGCGGGATACCTACACGGACGACGGCACGGGCGAACCGACGGAGTACCTGCGGGTGAAGATCAAGACCACGTCGGACGAGAAGGAATTCGTGTTCTACCGCGTTTCGTCCAGCCGTGCCTACTACACCATCAACGGCGAAGGGCAGTATTACTGCCTGTTCAATTCGCTTCGCAACGTGACGACCAAGCTCCAGCAGTTCATCAACGGGGAGAAGGTCGGTCGATGATACGGCGAAAGGCGCTTCGGTTCGCGTTTCGGCTTTCCGTTCTGGCGCTTGCGGCGACGGTTTGCGGGTGTTCCGCACGGCCGGACGCGCAGGCGTATGCGGAGCTCGCCGGGATCCGCGAAAGCGCCGACGAAGTGACGCGGGGAGCGCTGGAATTCTCCATGGAGGCGTCTTTCCGCGACCCGGAAACCGGGGAGAGCGGTCTGCTGTACGCGGTTGACGGCGAAGCGAAGTACGACACCGTGCGGAAGAACGCGTATCAACGGTTCCGCATGACCCGCCTCGGCGCGACGGCGGACGCGGAGGAATACTACGCGGACGGGGTCAGGACCCACGTCGAAAAGGAGGAAGTCACGACTTCGTCGGTCGATCCCGACGCACTGTTCGGGGCGTTCCCCTATCGGCTCCCGCCGCTTCCGGCGCTTTCGTCGCTGGAGGAGCTGGAACGGGAGGAGAACGGGACGGGACTGCTCTGGACGACGGTCTGCGGGAGCGGACAGGCGGAACTGCTCGGGGACGTCTGGGGGCTTGACCTCTACGCGCTCGCCGGGATCTCCCTGCCGGACCGGGAAAAGGAGTCCTACGGGGACGTGACCTGCACATGGGTCACGGACGGGGATTCCCTGAAATCGGTGTACGTCCGGCTGGACGTGACGATCTACGAGCAGAGCGGCTACACGCCCGGCTACGGCGGGGGAAGCGACGACGGGCGGCTGGACCTGACGGTGCAGACCCGCTTCTCCGTGACGGGGACCGGGGAGACCGTGGAGATCCCGGTTTACGAAGCGGGGGACTGACGAAATGGACGAAAGAGTACCGATTTGCTATGTATTCGGCGCAGGGGACGGGTCGGACGGCGAAATTTCTTTGCGCGAAGGGGATTTTTCCGTCGCGGCGGACGGCGGACTGCTGCTCGCCGAACGGCTCGGCGTGAAGCCGGACTTGCTTTTGGGGGACTTCGATTCGCTCGGCTACGTCCCGGAAGGGGAACGGGTGAAGGTCTTTTCGCCGCAGAAGGACGAGACCGACCTCCTGCTCGCCTGCCGGGAGGGGCTGTCTCGTGGGTACCGGCATTTCCGGCTGTACGGTGCGCTGGGCGGTTCGCGGGTCAGCCACACGGTCGCGAACCTGCAATTGCTGCGGTGGCTGGCGGACCAAGGCGCCGTCGGGACGCTCTGCGGGCGGGGGTGCGAGGTGACGCTGCTGCGGGAGCGGACGGTGCGCTTCCCGGCGGGGCAGACCGGCTTCCTTTCGCTGTTCGCGGCGGGGGAGCGGGCGGTCGTGACGGCGCACGGGGTCGCCTATCCGCTCGAACGCGGGGTTTTGACCGGGCGGTATCCGCTGGGCGTGAGCAACGAATTCTGCGGGTGCGACGCCGAAGTGACGGTCCACGAAGGGGACCTGTGGCTGGTTTTGGAGCCTTTCGCGTAAAAAATCGCAAAAAAATCCGAAAAAGCCCTTGCATTTCCCGAAAAAGTATGGTATAATGACCTGTCATTTTGTGGGGACGGTCCTCTGCTGCTCGGTACGAACGTCCCGGAAAGACTATAAAAAATTATAGGAAGGATGAGCGAGTATGACAGCGTTGGAAGCGTTTGCCAGCCAACAACTGAAGGCGGAAGTCCCGCAGTTCTGCGTGGGAGACACCGTCAAAGTGCATCAGCGGATCGTCGAAGGGAGCCGTGAACGGACCCAGATCTTTGAAGGGACCGTCATTGCCCGGAAGAACGGCGGTATTTCCGAAACGTTTACCGTCCGTCGGTTGTCTTTCGGCGTCGGTACGGAAAAGACTTTCCCGCTGCACTCCCCGAACGTTCAGAAGGTGGAAGTTGTCCGGACCGGTAAGGTTCGCAGGGCTAAGCTTTACTACCTGCGTGACAGAGTGGGCAAGAGTGCAAAGGTAAAGGAAAAAATCTGACTTTTGATGCAAGGCGCCTCTCTGCGGGGTGCAAAGCACCTCTTTTGAGGTGCTTTTCTTTCAAAAAAAGGAGGCGAGCCGGGATGAAAACGGAAAAGAACCAACCGGAGAAGCAACCCGAAAACGGCAAAAACGAGTTCCAGTATATGTTCCTTTCGGGAACGGAGGAAACGGCGTCCCGGCACGGGGAAAAGACCGAAAGCGAGCCCGTCCTTTCGTGGGAACTGCTGACGGACGACGGGCGGAAGGCGGAAGGACCCGCCGAACCGACGGAACCGTCGGCGTTTGCGGCGCCCTCCCGTGCGGAGGACCCCGCCCCCGAAAAGGGGCTGGGAGGGCAGGCGGACGAACCGACTGCGGAACCGTTCGGGCAGCCGTTCGGCGGAGGCGCGGACGAACTGTCGAATGTTCCGACGACGGAAGAACTCGCCGCATTCCTCCGTTCGGAGGACGCCGCATTTGCGCCGTCGGAAAGCGAAAACGGGCAGGCGGACGAACCGACTGCGGAACCGTTCGGGCAGCCGTTCGGCGGAGGCGCGGACGAACTGTCGAATGTCCCGACGACGGAAGAACTCGCCGAATTCCTCCGTTCGGAGGAAGCCGCATTTGCGCCGTCGGAAAGCGAAAACGGGCAGGCGGACGAACCGGCTGCGGAACCGTTCGGGCAGCCGTACGGGCAGCCGTTCGGCGGAGGCTCGGACGAACCGTCGAATGCCCCGACGACGGAAGAACTCGCCGCATTCCTCCGTTCGGAGGACGCCGCATTTGCGCCGTCGGGAAGCGAGAACGGGCTTGCGGATGAACCGACTGCGGAGCCGTTCGCGGAATCATTCGCGGAACCGTTTGAGCAGCCGTTCGGCGGAGGAGCGGACGAACCGTCGAATCTCCCGACGACGGAAGAACTCGCTACATTCCTCCGCTCGGAGGACGCCGCATTTGCGCCGTCGGAAAGCGAAAACGGGCAGGCGGACGAACCGACTGCGGAACCGTTTGAGCAACCGTACGAGCAGCCGTACGAGCAGCCGTACGGCGAGGAAACGGGCGAACCGGCGGACGGGAGCGCCGACGAAGCCGCGGAAGCGGGCGAACCGTCCTCGCCGGAGGAAAAGCGGTTCCGGCGGGTGCGGGGACTGTTCGATTATGTGGAGACGTTCTGCCTTGCGCTGGCGGTGATGATCCTGCTGTTCCTGTTCGTGTTCCGCTATGTGGCGGTGGACGGCGGTTCAATGGAGCCGACGCTGCACGGCGGACCGGAGGATCACACCTATTCCAGCCTGACCGACGGGCAGGCGCACGCCGACCGATTGATCATCTCCGACCTCTTTTACACTCCGAAAACCGGGGATATTGTGGTCATCAGCAAGGAAAACCGGGGCGAGGAAACCATGAACTCGATCATCAAGCGGGTCATCGCGACGGAAGGGCAGACCGTGCGCATCAATTTCCGGACGTGGGAAGTCAGCGTTGACGGCGTGCCGCTGGACGAGAGCTATATCAACTACGAGGACGGCGCCGAGATGGCGGAGGGTTCGATGAACCAGTTCTACGGCATCGACGAGGACGGCGTGTGCGAGTTCACGGTCGGTCCGGGGAAGGTGTTCGTCATGGGGGACAACCGCAACAATTCCTCCGACAGCCGTATGATCGGCGAACAGGACGTGGACCATATCCTCGGCAAGGTGCTGTTCCGCATCTATCCGTTCGACGAATTCGGCACGGTGTAACGCGTATGGATCGGGAGATCGTCTGGTACCCGGGTCATATGAACCGTGCCAAGCGGCTGATTCGGGAGAGCCTGCCGCTGGTGGATCTGGTCGTCGAGCTGCTGGACGCCCGTGCGCCGCTCTCCAGCCGCAATCCGTCCTTTGCCGAGCTGTTCGCCGGGAAACCGTGCCTGACGCTGCTGACCAAATGCAGCCTCGCCGACCGGGACGAAACGGCGAAGTTCGTCGACCTGCTCAAGGGAGCGGACCGCATGGTCCTGCCGATCGACTGCAAGACCGGCATGGGGGTGCGGAAGGTCGCCCCCGCGATCCGGGAGCTGATGGCGGAAAAGCTGGCGAAATACGAGGCGAAGGGCATGAAGAAGCCGCTTCGTGCGATGGTCGTCGGCATCACGAACGTCGGAAAATCCACGTTCATCAATACGTTCGCCGGCGCGAAGAAGGCGAAGGCGGAGGACCGCCCGGGCGTGACGCGGCGCAACCAGTGGATCGCCGCTCCCGCGATGGGCGTGGAGCTGCTGGATACGCCGGGACTGCTCTGGCCGAAGTTCGAGGACCAGTCGGTCGCCCGAAAGCTGGCGATGCTCGGCTCCATTCGGGACGAGATTCTGGATCGGACCGAGCTGGCGTGCGCCCTGCTGGGTCTGCTGCGGGAGAAGTATCCGAACCTGCTTTCCGCCCGGTACAAGGTCGAATGGTCGGATGCGGACACGGATCACGAACTGTTCGAGCGCATCGCACGGAAGCGCGGGTGGATCCGCGCCGGGGGCGTGGTGGACGAGGAGCGGGCGTGTTCCGTCCTGCTCGACGAGTTCCGCGACGGCACCGTCGGTCCGATGACGCTGGACAGCGTTTGAAAGGAGTCGCTATGGCGGGTACGCTGGATTGGTCCGTGGAGGACGGGTTTTGCACGGCGTCGCTGCGGGTGTTCTGCGGCTGCGACGAGGCGGGACGGGGACCTTTGGCGGGTCCGGTCTACGCGGCGGCGGTCGTCCTGCCGCGGGCGTTCCTGCCGACGGGACTGAACGACTCGAAAAAACTCTCCCCCGCTAAGCGGGAATCGCTCTACGGGGAGATCTGCGAAAACGCACTGTCGTTCGCGGTCGCCCGCGCCGAGGTGGAGGAGATCGAACGGCTCAACATCCTCAACGCCGCCATG
>CANQVQ010000084.1 GCA_947627335.1 uncultured Clostridia bacterium
AAGCGACGTCGGTCCGAAGCGCTTTTTCAAGCATTTCGGGCGAAACCGCCGCGTCGGTCGTCAGGAAAACCAGCATCGTCGCCATGTTCGGGTGGATCATGCCGCTGCCCTTGGCGATCCCGCCGAGCCGACAGAGTTTTCCGTCCAGCGTAAATTCGACGGCAACCTCCTTGGCGACCGTGTCCGTCGTCATGATGCCCTCCGCCGCAAGTCCGCTCCCGTTCGGCGAAAGCGACTGCACCAGCGGGGGAATGCCGGAGCGGATCGGCGCGAGGTTCAGCGGCTGCCCGATGACGCCGGTAGACGCGACCAGCACGTCCGCCGCCGAAAGCCCCATTTCCTCCGCGAGGGATTCGCACATCGCCTCCGCGACTTCCTCGCCGTCCGCGTTGCAGGTATTGGCGTTGCCGCTGTTGCAAAGCACCGCCCGCGCCTTGCCGTCGGCAAGGTGGTTCCTGGTCACGGTCAGCGGCGCGCCCTTGACGCGGTTGGTCGTATACAGCGCCGCCGCGTTCGCCGGGACTTCGCTGTACAGCAGCGAGAGGTCCCGCTTGCTTTGGTTCCTGCGGATGCCGCAATGCACCCCGCTTGCCAAAAAGCCCTTCGCGGCGCACACGCCGCCGGGGATCTGTCGAATGGTATTCACGTTCAGAGTTCCTTTCTTCCCTGCAAAACTACACGACCAGTCCCGCCGTCTCGTCTTTCCCGATCAGCAGGTTCAGGTTCTGGATGGCGGCGCCGGAAGCGCCCTTCCCCAAATTATCGAATCGAGCGACCAGCAGGATCCGTTCCGCGTTCCCGCAGACCGTCACCTGCATATCGTCCCGCCCGTCGAACGCCCCGGCGGACAGGAAACCGCCTTCCGCCTCCGCCGCATCCGGGTCGTAACGGATCACCGGTCCCCGGTAGCAGTCCGCGTAAACCGCCCGCACGTCCGAAACGCTCCCGCGCAGGTCGCCGACGAACAGCGGGACGGTCACTTCCATGCCGCAGCGGAAATCCGCCACGATCGGGCAGAACAGCGGAGACGTTTCCAGACCGGAAAACAGCCGCATCTCCGGCAAATGCTTATGCGCCTGCGTCAGCCCGTACTGTCGGGGCGCGTCGAGCAGGACGTCCCGTTCCGGCGACTCATAAGACGCGATCATCGCTTTTCCGCCGCCGGAATACCCGGTCAGCGAAAAGCAGCTCAGCTTCGCGTCCGCCCGCAGCAGCCCGTTCCGCACCAGCGGAGCGATCAGCGCGATGAATCCGCTCGCGTGGCAGCCGGGATTCGCGACCCGTTCCGCGTTCGCGAGCTTTTCCCGCATTCCGGGCAGTTCCGGGAAGCCGTAGACCCAATCGGGCGACGTGCGGTGCGCCGTCGAGGTGTCGATCAGGCGTGTGTTCGTCCCGTCGGCAAGCGATACCGCCTCCCGTGCCGCCGCGTCGGGCAGGCAGAGGAAGGTCACGTCCGCGTCCCGCATCGCGTCCCGCCGGGACGCCGGGTCCTTGCGCAGCTCCTCCGGGAGCGTCAGCAGACGCAGGTCATCCCGTGCGCACAGCCGTTCGCGGATCCGCAACCCGGTGGTTCCGGCACTGCCGTCGATGAAAACCGTCGTCATTTCCGTTCGCTTCCCTTCCGCAGTTGCTCGCGCACATACGCGATCTGCCCGTCCACCGAACGTGCGGACGTGCCGCCCTCGGAGATCCGCTTTTCGACGCAGTTCTCCAGACGAATCTCGTCGTAGAGGTCCTCGCCGAACAGCGGACTGTAGGTCCGATACACCTCCAGCGGCAGCGTTTCCAGCACGCAGCCCCGCCGCAGGCACTCCGCGACCAGTTCGCCGGAAAGTTTATACGCCGAACGGAACGGCAATCCCTTCCGCACCAGATAATCCGCAAGGTCGGTGGCGTTGAGGAACCCGGTCTGCGCCGCTTGCAGCATTTTGTCGGCGCGGACGCGCATCGTGCGCACCATCGGCGTCAGCACCCGCAGGCATTGATGCACCGTTTCGAGCGCGTCGAACACGCTCTCCTTGTCCTCCTGCAAGTCCTTGTTGTAGGCGAGCGGAAGCCCCTTCAGCGTGGTCAGCAGCGCAAGCAGGTCGCCGTAGACGCGTCCGGTTTTCCCGCGGATCAGTTCCGCCATGTCGGGGTTCTTTTTCTGGGGCATGATGGACGAGCCGGTCGTATATGCGTCCGAAAGTTCCACAAACTGGAATTCCCAGCTCGACCAAAGGATCAATTCCTCGGCGAAACGCGACAGGTGCATCATCAGGAGCGCACAATCGCTCAGCAGTTCGACGCAGAAGTCCCGGTCGGACACCCCGTCGATGCTGTTGCGGCAGATGTCGTCGAAGCCGAGCGCTTCCGCTTCCATGCGGCGGTCGGTGTCGTAGGTCGTGCCCGCCAGCGCACAGCAGCCGATCGGCGAACAGTTGATGCGTTTGCGCCCGTCGCGCAGCCGGTCGAGATCCCGCAGCAGCATCATCGCGTAGGCGAGCAGGTGATGCCCGAACGTGATCGGCTGCGCCCGCTGCAGATGCGTGTAGCCCGGCAGGATCGTCGCACGGTGCTGTTCCGCCTGTGCGAGCAGGGCGTCGAGCAAGTCCCGAATCTCCGCGTCCAGCGCGTCGCTCTCCTCCCGCAGATACATCCGCAGATCCAGCGCGACCTGGTCGTTGCGGCTCCGTGCCGTATGCAGTTTCTTGCCGAGCGACCCGAGCCGATTGGTCAGCTCCTGTTCGACGAACATATGAATATCCTCGCACGACCAATCGAACGCGAGTTTCCCGCTTTCCAAGTCGGAGAGGATCCCCGCAAGCCCGTCGATAAGGGTCTTCGCCTCCTCCTGCGTCAGGATCCCCTTCGCGCCCAGCATCGCGGCGTGCGCCATGCTCCCGGTGACGTCCTGGCGATACAGCTTGCAGTCGAAGCGAATGGAGGAATTGAAATCGTCCGCCAGACGGTCGGTTTCTCCGGCGGTGCGTCCCGCCCACAGTTTTGCCATTATTTTACTCCCTTACAGAACGGAAAATCCCCACGCGGTCCGCCGACCGCGCAGGTCCTTCCGCAATTCGTCGGTTCAGTTGCCGGAATTTTTCTTGTCCACCAACGCCTGCACCTTGATCGGCAGACCGTACAGGTTGATGAATCCGGCGGAATCCCGCTGGTCGTAATCGCTCTCCCCGAAGGTCGCGATCTCCTCGCTGTACAGCGAATACGGGCTCCACACCCCGGCGTTGATCATGTTGCCCTTGTAGAGCTTCAGGCGGATCTTTCCGGTCACCTTCTCCTGCGTTTTCTCCACGAACGCGCTCAGCGCTTCGCGAAGCGGCGTGAACCACTGCCCGTTATAGACCAGTTCCGCAAACGTGATGGAAAGTTTCTGCTTCTCGTGCATGGTCATCTTGTCGAGGCAAATGCTCTCCAGAACGCTGTGCGCCTTGTACAAGATGGTTCCGCCCGGCGTCTCGTAGACGCCGCGGCACTTCATGCCGACCAGACGGTTCTCGACGATGTCCAGAAGCCCGATGCCGTTCTTGCCGCCCAGTTCGTTGAGCTTGAGGATGATCTCCTTCGCCGACAGTTTTTCGCCGTCGAGCGCGACAGGGTTGCCCTTTTCAAAATCGAGGGTGACGTACGTCGGTTCGTCCGGCGCCTGCAGCGGAGAGACTCCCATTTCGAGGAAGCCGGGCTTTTCGTACTGCGGTTCGTTGCCGGTGTCCTCCAGGTCCATGCCCTCGTGGGAGAGGTGCCAGAGGTTTTTGTCCTTGGAATAGTTGGTTTCCCGGTTGATCTTGAGCGGAATGTTGTGCGCTTCGGCGTAGGCGATCTCCTCCTCGCGGGATTTGATCGTCCATTCGCGCCACGGGGCGATGATCGGCATATTCGGTGCGAAATGCTTGATCGCAAGCTCGAACCGCACCTGATCGTTGCCCTTCCCGGTGCATCCGTGGCAGATCGCGTCCGCGCCTTCCTTCAGCGCGATCTCGACAAGCCCCTTCGCGATGCACGGGCGAGCATGGCTCGTGCCGAGCAGGTACTCCTCGTACACGGCGCCCGCCTTCATCGTCGGGAGGATGTACTCCTCGACGTACTCGTCCGTCAGGTCCAGAACGTACAGCTTGGACGCGCCGGTTTTCAGCGCCTTCTCCTCAAGCCCGTCCAGTTCGTCCGCCTGCCCGACGTTGCCGGAAACCGCGATGACTTCGCAGTTGTTATAGTTTTCCTTCAGCCACGGAATGATGATCGACGTGTCCAATCCGCCCGAATACGCCAGCACGACCTTTTTGATGTCCTTTTTTTCCATGTTCCCTGTTCCTTTCCCGCCGGGTCCGCCGGCATCGCTTGGATTTATGATGTTACCTGTATTATATACGAATATTTATGCCTTGTCAAGAGGCAAACGCAAATATTTTTGGTTTATTTATGGGTTGTTTGCTGTATACTATGCACATATTTGCATATCCAATCATTTTTTTGCCGGTCGCCCGACGTTACCGCGCAAAACCGCCGCAGACCGTAAAGTCTGCGGCGGTTCCAACAAAGCGCCGGAAAGCGCCCTATTTCGTTTAGCGTCTGACTTTCATGGCGGTCATAACGCCCGCGACCGCGAGAACGCCCATGATCGCGAACACCAGGATCCCGGCGTCCCCGGGCTTGCCGGACTGGCTGTTCGAACCGGTCGAACCGGTCGAACCGGTAGAACCCGTCGAACCAGTGGAACCGGTCGAATCCGTCGAGCCGGTGGAATCCGTCGAATCGGTCGAATCGGTGGAATCCGACGGTTCATCGGACGGACCGTCGTCGACGACGTCGGCAGCGGCGACCGTAGAGGAACCGTTGCCATAGTAGTTCGTCGTCGTGGAGGTCCCATCATTCGGCACATAGAGCGCGGAGATGCTGTCCGTCGGCACATAAGCGCCGCCAAAGGTATTCTGCAGCCTCATTTCAAAAGTGAAGGTCAGTTCGAGCGTGTGCGAAGCGTCCAAAGCGTGCTCCGGCGTCGCGGTCACGAAGCGGACGTCGACGTCGCCCGTGGTCTTTCCTTCCTCGTCGAACACTTCCTGCGTCAGGTTTTCCCAAGAATCGTACGGCAGCTTCGTCGCGCAATCCAGCACGTCGGTTTCGCCTTCCTCGTCCGCCTTCAGCGGGGTGACGAGACGCATCCGGGAGTTGTCATAGTGGAAATTGAGCGCCAGCCCATGGAAGCTGACGTCCTCCTTGACGTCCTTGACCGTCATAACGACCGTCATGATGATCTTGCCGGCGTCGTTCTGCTCGGCAGTGGACTGCAGATCCACCGTGAAATCCGGATCCGTAAGCGGTTCGCCGACCTTTCCGGCAGTCTCCTCACGGTATTCGACCGTCGGATCCTGCTCGTCCGTCGAACCGTCCGACTCGTCGTTTTCCTTCGGCGGGTTGTTCGGATCAAACTTCGCGTAGGTCGCCGTGCAGATATACGTGCTTTCCGTGCCGTCCTCGTTCTTTTCGTACCAAGCCTTATCCGGCGTAGTCGTCGGAAGTTCGAGACCGTCAAGATCCAGACCGGTGATCACGAAGCGGTCGCCGGCTTTCCATTTGTTCATCGCCTCGATCATCGCGTTGACGCTCGGATTGGTATAGTCCGGGTCGTTCGCGTTGCCGGCATATAAGGTCGGGTTGTCCTGATAGAGCTTCGGCCAGTTGTTGCCGGTATTCACCGCGTAGACAAAGCCGCCTTCCGGGATCTCCAGAATGGTCGCGTGTCCGTCGGAAAGACCGTTGGAAATCGCCACGACCTCGTAAACGGTCTTGAAGCCTTCGACCGGCTTGAAGGAAACATGGAGCCACCAACCGGCATACGCAGGCGTGGACTTTCCTTCGGCATCCGTCTTGTTATCCGACACTTTGTAATCGTCCCTGGCAACCGCTTCGTCGGAATCCTCCGCCGTAAACACGACGCCGGCACCTTCGACGAAATGGTCGTTGTAGTGCGTCAGCCAGAAAACGTTGACCTCTTCTTCCGCCGAAACGGAAACAAGAGCGACGCCGACGCAGGCAAACACCATGACGAGCACGAGTAAAGACGCGAGAATCTTTTTCATGTTTGTGTCTCCTTATCCCGATAAACTTTCATGATTCTGGCATTATTTTATCACAAAACCAGGACGCTGTCAAGGGGTTTTTCTATAAAAAATCAACCATTTTTTGCACTTTTGCAAATTTTTTCTCCGATCAATGGTGGAACAGCCGCATTCCCGTGAACGCGAGGACCACGCCGTGACGGTCGCAGCACTCGATGACGTCGCCGTCCCGCTTCGAGCCGCCCGGCTCGGCGATATAGCGCACACCGCTGCGGCAGGCACGGTCGATGTTGTCGGAGAACGGGAAGAACGCGTCCGAGCCGAGGGACACGCCCGTGACCGAGGAGAGCCATTCCGCACGCTCCTCCGCCGTCAGTTCGTCCGGGCGAACCGTGAACAACCCCTGCCACGCACCGTCCCGCAGGACGTCGCCGCAGTCCGTCGGGGAGATGTAGAGGTCGATGGCGGTATCGCGGTCGGGCTTGCCGACGTCGGAACGGAACGGGAGGGAAAGCACCTTCGGATGCTTGCGCAGGGAGTAGTTGTCCGCCTTGTTGCCCGCAAGACGCGTGCAGTGGATGCGGGACTGCTGTCCGGCGCCGATGCCGATCGCCTGCCCCTGATAGGTGTAGCAGACGGAGTTGGATTGGGTGTATTTGAGCGTGATCATGGCGACGATCAGGTCGCGCACGGCGGTGTCGGGCAGGTCCTTATTCTGTGAAACGATGTTCGTGAACAGTTCCGCGTCGATGCGGTA
>CANQVQ010000085.1 GCA_947627335.1 uncultured Clostridia bacterium
CAAATGTCAACAGTTTATGCACACTTTTCGACAGGTACAAGTGAATCTTTGTTCCACGTCATATGCACCCACCCCGTAACAAACCGCCGAAGGAGCAGGTTTCCCCGCTCCTTGCGTCCGTTCTATCGACCTGCCTGACGGCTATTAGCCCTTTTTCCGTTGAAAAAGGTGTTTCCGAAAATCGACGCAAAAAATTTTTGTGCTTCGGAAAGGTTCATGATCAATGTTTCGCGAACTGTTCGTGCTTCCAATGTCTAAGGAAGTTTTCTCACATAGAAAGGCAACGTATGTTCCCACGTTGAGCGCACTCCCCCTCTTATATATGCTATACGCCATAATCCATACACATAAGACCCGGTTGCCCAAGCCTTTTTGTTGTTTCGGCTATACCGACCGACCGCGACGGGACGGCGGGGCTTGCGTTTGGTCCTCTTGTATCCTGTGCGCCCGGTCCTCGGCAAGACCGATCCGCCGCTGACCGTTCAGAATGAACTGCTTGACGAAATCCTTGTCCACCTCGACCGGGATCCCACGCATGGCATCGTCCAGCATTTCCTCGGTAACGGGCGGGATCATCAGGCTCTCGTATATTTGCTTTGCGTTCGGGCATTTCTCCAAAAACTCGTGAAAGAGCGAGATCAGCCGATCCGACTGCCGTTCCACGTCGCGGGGATACCCCCTTGAGATCAGAGCGATGTTGTTATCGTAGTTGGGTGCCATTCGGAGGATCTGTCCGGTCTGCACGTCCCGCAGCAACCCGTAGTTCCCTGTGTGGCGGTCCATGTTGAAACAAAGTGTGTCCATATAGATCAATCGAAGATAATCGAACGATAATGCGGGCGACAGCGCGTACAAACAATTGAAGTTGTTCGTATAGTCGTCGTCTTCTCCCATCAGAGAGCGCATGGATTCAAAATTTACGGCAGCGCCGTCCGTAAAATCGGGGGAACGGACATATCCGGCGTCCGCTTCGTATTGCGCCATGGAAAAGCCCATGGCATTTCCCAGACGACTGATGAAGAATTCCGAGAACAGTTCCAAGTCCGAGGCGGTTTTGTAGATCCACCACCGACCGTCGATCAATCTCCAGCACTTTTCGTAGCTTCCGACGTTCGTCAGTTCGGGCGTTCGGCTCGTCGGAAGATTGAAACTGTTTGGATCCCCCGAAAGCGCCAGTTTATCAAACGGATTTTCGGTAAAACGCACGTCTTTGTAGGATAAGTTGCTCCCGGCAGGACGAAACCAATAGGTGTCCGTAATCGTCGCGGCATGAACGGAAAGAACGACGTCCGCGTCGTCTGCGGTCGTCAGGCGCAACACTTTCTTCAACAGCCGGGAATTGGTACGGTGCGTGTCGATTGCACGATGCTCCAGCCACCCCCGCACGTCGCCGCCGCGCCGGAACCAAAGCGGGGCTAACTGCTCGTCGATCTCGGTCACGCGGTCATCACGGACGACTGCGACAACGCGGTCCATAGACATGATTTCTCCGTTGATTCTCATAACGATCCCCTCCTTGGTGCGTATTGCTTAGCGTTCTGTATTCATTATAGAACAAACGACCTTGCCTGTCAATAGCGAGGTAAAAAATTCGTTTGCGAGCGGTATGTGCCCGCCGTGCGGCGAACGACCGAAGTTTTCTATCCTTTCCTGCTTGTGGATTGTGTTGACTTTATCGGGATTTCGTGGTACAATAACAAAAACCTGATTCATCACCGAAAGGAGATCCCGCTGTATGGACTTTGCCGCCTTGGACGCATTGAGAGCGCGTTGGCTGGAAGGCGCGCCCCGCGTGGAGCCGCAGGCGCTCGAACGGTTCGAGCAGAGCTTTGCCGTCGCATATGCGCACGATTCCACCGCGATCGAAGGGAACACGCTGACGCTGATCCAAACGAAAGCGGTGCTGGAGGACGGCGTCTCCATCGGCGGAAAGACGCTGCGCGAGATCTACGAGGTCGTGAACCATGACAAAGCGTTCCGTTTCGTGAAGGCGCGTATCGCCGGCGGCGAACCGCTTTCGGAACGGCTTGTGAAAGACGTCCACGCGATCCTCATGGAGAACATTCTGCCCGGTGGGTTCTATCGGAACACGGACGTCCGCATTTCCGGCGCGTCGCATCATCCGCCGCACCCGGAGGAAATGTTCCGGCAGGTGAAGCAGTTCTTTGCGGACCTTTCGACCCGCACGGACCTGCACCCGATCGAACTTGCCGCATGGACACACGCGGAATTTGTCCGCATCCACCCGTTTTCGGACGGGAACGGTCGAACGTCCAGAATGCTGCTGAACTACCAGCTCCTTTCTGCGGGCTTCCTGCCCGTGTCGATTCGCAAAGAGGACCGCTTGCCCTACTTCGAGAATCTGGAAGCCTACGCGGTCAACGGGGACCTTGCGCCGTTCGCCGGGCAGGTCGCCGCCTTGGAAAAGGCGCAGTTGGAGGAACGCGTCCGTCTCATACCGCCCGCAAATCCGAAACGCGGGACACTGCGTTGATACTCCTCCGGATAGTCGCACCCCCTCGCGGGGTGTGTGGATTGAAATTTTCCAAAGATTCCGTTTGCGGTCTGTAATATGATTTCCTTATTTTGTTTTTCGCTTTTCCATTGTGCGGCGCATTCCGGGCAAAGCGTCCGCCCCTCCGTATTCAGCCCCATCTTCTCCGCTGCGATCTGCGGCTTGAGCTTGTCCTTTATCACAAGCTCGCATACGCTTACTTTGAACTCTTTGCTGTACTTCCGCTTCATTTTGACACACTCCTCAGTTCTATTATATCATTCACTGTTCCGTGTGTCCACTTTTATTATACAACCTTCCCACTCTTCACTTCATCACCGTTCACTTTTTGGATACAATTTTCAGATCATGTCTTGCATTTTCCGAATTTCCGTGCTATACTACCTATGTAAACCCAAGTTTTGCCACGAAAACCGCAAAAAATTGCAAAAGTACGAAAGGAGAAACAAAAAATGTTTCGAGTCAAAACGCTGAAATGTGCTGGAAAAATCATGGTGGCGATGTTCCTTTCCTGTCTGCTGCTTCTTTCCCCGTTTGCGTACGCCACGCCGGCAAACGCGGAAACGGAGGAGAAGTGGTTCCGTTCCACGCCCTCCGAAGCCGTTTTCGACAGCCTGTGGGTAGGGGATATTGTCTACTTTGATTCGCAGATCTACGAATACGCGATGGAAAACGGCAAACCGATGATCGGCGAACCGACCGAAGGGAATACCATGACGGTGGTCAGCGGAGACTGCGTGGAAATTACGGACATTGATCTTGAATTCGACTTTGCCAAGGGGCTGCGGTTTACAAAACCGGGAAAAGCGCAGGTGAAAATCAAGGAAACGGACGCGAAAACCGGCGAATCGAAAGAGAAAACGTTTTCCTTTACCGTTACCGAACGACCTGCCGATAAGCAGATCGCCTTCAGCTCCGGGAACAAGCTGAACCTCAATCTGAAGATCGGCGAACGACCTATCGATGCGGCTCCCTTAAAAGACATTTATACAGGCGAACATGACCGCCATCACCTTCGTGACTTTTTAGACGACTGGTTCAATGCAAAATTCCAAAATATGAATTACGGTGCTCGCGCATATAAATTTTTGGGCAACTGGAAAAGTGAAGGCGCGGTCGATGCACACATTACATATCACAGCATTCTGGACTGGACTTACGGCGGGTACGGCGGCGACAATAACTATACCTACGGCGGCGATGATCGGATCATCCCTTTAGGTCCCTCTTCGTTTTTCTATGATACGTTACTCGATGGATACGCCATGAGACCGGGCACCATACCGCTCGACGTTTTTATCGACAGCATCGACGACCTCGATGAAGACAATACCAAGATGGGGAATGTCGGCACGATAACCGTAGAGGAACCGGAAATCGACACGAACGCGCCGGACACCGTCGAAGTCGGAAGCTCCCTTCGTCTGACCACCGCCCTGACCAATACGGCGTTGGAAAACCTGAAGACGGGCGAATATGAGGACGAAAGTCATTATGATTCATATGATTATGAAGAATATGTTATGTGGATGTATAACGGAACAAACAATCCGATCGCCTATAAGCCTTCCGTAACGGTGATCGAAGGAAGCGACTGCGTGACGCAAAGCGAGCAGGATTACACCAACACCCTCTCCTCGTCCGAAACGCTGACCTTCCAAAAACCCGGAACGGTCAAATTGAAAATCACTTACACGCAGCTTGCAACGACCTCCAGTCTTGTATTGGATTATGATCGGGAAACTTGGAAAATAGTAGAAAAAGACCTCCGTTACAATCCCGAAAAAATCATCACGATCCAGGTGACGGGAGCCGGCGACCCCGGTTCCTCCGACCGAGAGCTCGGCGATTTGTCCGGCGACGGAGAGATCAACGCCGGGGACTACATGATGCTCAAACGGAACGTCCTGCGGACGTTCAAGCTGAGCGCCGAACAGGAAGCGGTCGCGGACGTCAACAAGGACGGGGAGGTCAACGCCACCGACTACATGATGCTCAAGCGCCATGTGCTCGGGACCTACAAGATCGCATAACGGGTCTTCCGCTTCCTCGGGAACCGTCCGCAAGCCGATATGCGGGTGCGCACGCTTTGTTTGATCGTCTCCCTCGCGGGGGGCGTGCGCGCCCGTTGGCTTCACAAAATACCGTTCAAAAATTTACATACCGTTCATTTCCACGCCCTTGCGGCGGAAGGAAAAGTATGCTATACTGTTCAAAATCGAATATACGAAAATACGGTTTGAAAAGTTGTACGCTGAGTAGATTAAAAGGAGATCCGGTTCGAGTCCGGGACAACCGCCATTACTGTATTTGACGAGGCGAGCGCACGGCGTCCGCGGGAGCGGTCTGTTCCGGGGAGGAACGCCGCATTGCGGTCCTGTGGGTCGCAGCGTCATGAGTCAGGAGATCTGCCGTATTTTTGATGGGGAACCACCGCTTTGGTGAGAAGAGTGCAACCGATTTATTGCCGGGTCATCGGCTTTCGATTCGCGCTCTTTTTTGCATGACGCGAACCGAGCGTCGCGGCTCCCCCGCTCCGGCGTCGAATCGCTGCACCCTTTCCCCAAAAATCGGGCGAAAGGGTGCTTTTGCTTTTTGGGAGGAAAAAACGTGACGCAGGAAGAGAAGAAACGCTGGGCGCAGGAGCGCCTGCGGGAAAAATACGCGGAACTGGGCAGACTGCCGAAAAAAGAGGACTTCGACGACGCGACAAGGGCGCGCATCAAGGCGTTTCTGGGTCCGTGGCCGAGGGCGCTGGAGGCAGCCGGTCTGAAGGAGAGCAAACCGTGAAAGGATTTCATTGGGAGGTCATCAAGATGAAGAAAAACCGACTTGCGGCAGGTCTGCTGGCGCTGCTCCTGCTTTGCCCCGTTTTCCTTTGGAGGAACCGAACCGACGCGGAAGCGTCTTTTTCGGAGCGCACCGCGCTTTCCGCACGGCTCGCGCAGGAGATCCGTGCGGCGGTCGACAGCGCGAAGGTCCATTCCGGGCTTTCGCCGGACGATTCCCTGCTCGGAAGCGAACGCTATACCGCGAACGCCGGCTCCACCGACACCGACTGGATGGCGCTCGCCATGGGGCGTTTCGGCCATTTCGCAGGCGACGGGTATCGGCGCCTGATCGAGGACGGCGACGGATACGCCGACTACCTCGCCGCCATGAAAACCTATGTCGAAACCGCCTACGAGGAAGAGGGCGGACTGCTCGACCGGGTCAAGTCCACCGAATGGCACAGGACGGTCGTCACGGTCGCGTCGCTCGGCGGGGACCCGACCGCTTTCGGCACATACGGCGGAAGCCCCATCGACCTGGTCGCGGACGGGAGTTACGACTGCGCGGTGCCGGGCGGACCGGGTCGACAGGACCTCAACGCGTGGATCTGGGGGCTGATCGCGCTGGACGCGGAGCTGTACGACGTGCCGGAGGGCGCGAAGTATCCCCGTGAAACCTTCGTCGTCGAGATTCTGAAAGCCCAATTCCCCGACGGCGGCTGGGCGCTGAGCGGCTACGCTTCGTCCGACGCGGACATGACCGGCATGGCGCTCCAGGCGCTCGCGCCGTACTCCAACGACGAGACGGTCTACACCTACCGAAACGCGAAAAGCGGGCAAACCGTTTCCAAAACCGTCCGCGAATGTATCGGGGAGGCGCTCGACCGGCTGGACGAGCTCCAGCAAAGCGACGGCGGCTTCCTCTCCCCGTTCGGGGACGGCGAAGCGGCGGAAAGCACCGCGCAGGTGCTCACGGCGCTCTGCTCGCTGGGGATCGACCCGGCGGAGGACCCCCGGTTCCGCACGGCGGACGGCGGGACGCTTCTCGGCAATCTGCTGCTGTTTCGGACGCCGGAGGGCGGTTTTTGCCATCTCCGGGACGGCGGCTGGAACGCCATGGCGACCGCACAGGCGACCTACGCGCTCGTCTCCTACTGGCGGCTGGAAAACGGGATGCGGGCGCTTTACGACCTGCGCGGGGACTGGACGCGGGCGGAACGCGCTTCCATCGACGCGGCGGAAGCGCGGATCGACGCCCTGCCGCCGATTTCCGCCGACCCGACCTACAAGCAGGCGCTGAAAGCGGCGCTTGCCGCCCTTCGGACCGTGCCGAAGGCGGAACGCCGCTATGTGTATCACGGCGGGCGCCTCC
>CANQVQ010000086.1 GCA_947627335.1 uncultured Clostridia bacterium
CCGCTCTGCACCGTCGGCTACGGGATCGCGACCGGGCAGCTGAGTTTCGTGCTCGGTGCGCTCTACCTCTTCGCCATCAACACGCTGTTCATCGCGCTCTCCGCGCTGCTCGTGACGAAGATGCTCGGCGTACCATGCCGCCGGGAGCTCGACGAGAAGAAGCGGAAGCACATCAGCCGCATCATCGCGGTTCTGATCGTCGTGACCGTCATTCCGAGCATCCTGTTCGGTGCGCTCACGGTCTACAAGTCCGTGATGGAGCAGAACATCAACGATTACCTCGAAAGCGAGTTCGTCTTTGCCGATACCCAGTTGGTCGGCAGCAACGTCGATGGCATCGAGCGGAAAATTTCCGTCTCGCTCGTCGGCGTACAGCTTTCGGACGAGCGGATTGCGGAGCTGGAAAGCAAGCTCGACGATTACGATTTGGGGGATTTCACGCTCCATGTGACCCAGAATCGGCAGATCGAGGGGCAGGACGACGACAAGGTGACGATCGCCCTGCAGGAGAACACCATTCGCGAACTGCAGGAGCAATTGGAGGCGGAAAAAGCCGAACGGGAATCCCTTTCCGAGCGGTTGGAAGGGCAGGTGGACTGCGACGCCCTTGCGCGGAAGTTCGCCGCGATCTTCACGAAGCTGACGGACGTCAAGTGCGGACAGGTCGCCGACGGGGAGGGGTCGTACCTCCTCCTGCTCGCCCGTGCCGATGCGCCGCTCACCGACGAGGAAACGCAGACCGTTTGCAACTTCCTGCGGGAGGAAAGCGGGCTTGCGGACGTCGAACTGCTGATCGATGCGCCGGACCCCACCCCGCCCGAGCCGGAAGAACCGGCGGAACCGGAAGAACCGTCGGACGGTACGGAAAGCGGACCTTCGGATCCCGAGGCGTCGTAAAAACCGCCCCGACGGTGCATATACATAGACCGGTTATCGTCTGCCGAAAAATAAAGGCAAAATACAATAAAATACTGTCCCGTAGGCGGGCGTGTACCGCCGGAGGAACACAATAAGAGAAAACCGGCGAAGGCGGCGTCAGAAGTGGCGCTGACGCAGCCGGTTTTCGATCAAAGGGGGGCATTGGGGGGAAAAGCAGAGCAAGGCGGAGCGCACGAAGTGCGCGAAGTCGCCGCGATTGCGTTTGCCCCCCGAAATTTATACGCCGTCGGTCAGCAGGACGGTCAGGTCGTTGACGTTCGTGCCGGTCGGTCCCGTGACCAGCAGGTCGCCGGATGCGCGGAGGGCGTTGTAGGCGTCGTTGTTGCGCAGGGCGTCGGCGGGGGAAACGCCGGCGTCCCGCATTTTCTGCGCCGTGCGCCCGTCCGCAAAGCCGCCTGCCGCGTCGGTCGGACCGTCCGTGCCGTCCGAACCGAACGAGAACAGCACCGCCTTTTCCGGCGGCAGACCCGCAAGCCCGATGGCGGCGGCGAGCGCAGGGCCAGCTCCTGGTTCCGCCCGCCCAAGCCCGTGCCGGTCACGCGCACGACGGTCTCGCCACCCGCGAGAAAGGCGCATTTGCCGCCCTTTTCCGCGTAGGTCCGTGCGACGGAGGCGAAGAATCCGCCCGCTTCCCGCGCCTCGCAGGACAGCCGGTCGGTCAGCAGCACGGTTTTGTAGCCCTTTTCCCGGCACACGCGTTCCGCTTCCGCGCACAACTGCCGCACGGACCCGGCGATATGCGTTTCCGCGTTCGGCAGGCGCTTCGGGGTCTCCCGTGAAAGCAGCGCAAGCGCCTGCGGCGAGAGGGACAGGCGGTACTTCCGTGCGATCTCCGCCGCTTCCCCGCAGGTCGAACCGTCCGGGCAGGCGGGACCGGACGCGATGCTGTCCGGGCGGTCGCCGAGCACGTCGGACAGAAGCACCGAAAACACCCGCCCCGGCGCACAGTGCGCCGCGAACCGTCCGCCCTTGACGGCGGAAAACCGCTTGCGCAGGGTGTTGATCTCGCCGATGTCCGCGCCGCAGGAAAGCAGTTGCCGGGTGACGTCCTCCAGCTCGTCCGGCGGCAGCAGCGGTCGCTCGAACAGCGCCGAACCGCCCCCGGACAGGCAGAACAGCACCGTGTCCCGCTCGGTCAGTCCGTCGGTCAGCGAAAGGATCTCCCGCGTCGCGGCGTAGGTGTTTTCGTCCGGCACCGGGTGTCCCGCTTCGCGGACGGCGAGCGGTCCGATCGGACCGCGGCTGTGCCCGTATTTGGTCAGCACGATCCCGCCGTCGATGCGGTCGCCGAGCAGGCGGCAGGCTTCGTCCGCCATCTCCCACGCGGCTTTGCCGACCGCGAGCAGCAGCAGCTTCCCGTCGTTCGGCGGGAGCAGCGGCAGGGTCGAACGGACCGCGAACCGGGGCAGTTCCTTCGCCCGGCGCAGCGCCGACGAGAGGATTTCCTGCGCGTCCTCGCGAACGGACATGACGATCCCTCCTTCTTTGAGAAAGGGGGCGGCGGGAAAAGACCGCCGTCCCCTGAACGCTATTTTTTCGCTCGACGCGAATCACATCGCCTGCAAGCGGGCGAGTTCCTCGTCGTATTCCTTCTGCAGGGCGGCGGGGAGTTTTTCGCCGATCTTGTTGGCGTAGAATTCCTTGATGTTCGCGAAGTCCTCTAGCCACGCGTCCTTATCGACGGTCAGGATGCTCTTGAGGTCGTCCAGACCGAACTTGTGACCCGCACTGATCTCGTAATCCAGACCTTCGAGGTTGATGTCCTCCGCCTTCGGGATATAGCCGATCGGCGTTTCGACCGCGTCGACCTTGCCTTCGCAGCGCTTGATAATCCATTCCAGCACGCGGAAGTTGTCGCCGAAGCCCGGCCACATGAAGTTGCCGTCCTTGTCGAGGCGGAACCAGTTGACATGGAAGATCTTCGGGACCACGTCCGCGATGTTCTCCATGTCCAGCCAATGCTGGAAGTAGTCGCCCATGGCGTAGCCGCAGAACGGGATCATCGCCATCGGGTCGCGGCGCACCACGCCGACCGCACCGGCGGCGGCAGCCGTGGTTTCGGACGCCATGATGGAGCCGACGAACGTGCCGTGGGTCCAGTTGAAGGATTGATACACCAGCGGGGCGGTCTTGGCGCGACGACCGCCGAAGATGATGGCGGTCAGCGGGACGCCTGCCGGGTTGTCAAATTCCTTGGAGACGCAGGGGCAGTTCTTCGCGGGCGCCGTGAAGCGGGAGTTCGGGTGCGCACCGGCGGTCTGGACCTTGTTCGCCTTGTCGTACTTGGTGTAATCCCACTTTTCGCCTCTCCAGTTGAGGGCGTTCTTCGGGGGATTGTTGTCCAGCCCTTCCCACCAGACGGTGTTGTCGTCGAGGTTGTGGGCGACGTTGGTGAAGATCGTGTTCTTTTGGGTGGACGCGAGGGCGTTCGGGTTGGACTTGACGTTCGTGCCGGGGGCGACGCCGAAGAAGCCGTTCTCCGGGTTGCAGGCCCACAGTCTGCCGTCCGGACCCTTGCGGATCCACGCGATGTCGTCGCCGACGCACCAGACCTTGTACCCCTTGTTGCGGTAGGTTTCCGGTGGAATGAGCATGGCGAGGTTGGTTTTGCCGCAGGCGGACGGGAACGCAGCCGAGATATACTTGATCTCGCCCTGCGGATTTTCGATGCCGAGGATCAGCATATGCTCCGCCATCCAGCCCTCGTTCTTGCCGAGGTAGGACGCGATACGCAGCGCGAAGCACTTCTTACCGAGCAGGACGTTTCCGCCGTAGCCGGAGTTGATGGACCAGATGGTGTTGTCCTCCGGGAAGTGGCAGATATAGCGCTCCTGCGCGTCCATATTGGCACGGGCGTGCAGACCCTTGATGAAGTCGCCGTCCGTCCCCATGGATTCCAGCACGTCGAGACCGACACGCGTCATGATGAGCATATTCAGCACGACGTAGATGGAATCGGTCAGCTCGATGCCGTTCTTGGCGAAGTCGGAGCCGACGACGGACATGGAGTAGGGGATGACGTACATGGTTTTTCCGTTGTAGGAATTCTTATACAGCTTGCTCAGCTTCGCATAGCATTCCTGCGGGTCCATCCAGTTGTTGGTGTTGCCGGCGTCCTCCTTCTTGCGGGAGCAGATGAACGTGCGGTCCTCCACGCGGGCGACGTCGTTGACGGCGGTGCGGTGCAGGTAGCAGCCGGGGAGCTTCTCCTGGTTGAGCTTGAACAGTTCGCCGGTTGCGCAGGCTTCCGCACGCAGGGCTTCCGCCTGTTCTTCGGAGCCGTCGATCAGGACGACGTCCTTCGGACCGACCAGCTCGATCATCTCGTCGAGCCATTCGTTGAGTTTGGCATTTTTGATGCCGAGATTGTTTTTCATGGGTTTCCTCCGTTTTCTTGGTTCTCTATGGTGATTCTTTTTCTCGTTTCAGAAGCAGCGCGTCGCTGATTTCGGCGAACTTTTCGAGCGAAAGCGCTTCCCCGCGGATTTCCGGGGGCAGACCGCAGTCCGCGAGCAATTGGACCGTTTCCTCCTTGGAGAGGAACGGGAAATAGGCGCACAGGGCGTTGCAAAGGGTCTTTCGACGTTGCAGAAAGGACGCTTTGACGACCTCGAACAGCAGCGATTCCTCCCGCACGGCGACCGGCGGGGACGCGTACACGTCCAGCCGAATGACCGCACTGTCCACCTTCGGACGCGGGGAGAAACACCCCGCCGGGACGGCGAACAACCGCCTGACCTTTGCGTAGTACCCGACCGACAGCGTCACCGCACCGCAGTTTTCACTGCCCGGCACGGCGCACAGCCGCTCGGCAAATTCCTTCTGCACCATGACCGTGATGCTGCGAAAGCCGTACCGACCTTCGAGCAGCTTCATGAGGATGGGCGTGGTGATATAGTAGGGCAGATTGGCGCAGACGCAGACGTCAAGCCCCGGAAATTCCGCCGCCAGCAGGGCTTTCAGGTCGGTTTGCAGGACGTCCTGCCAGAGCACCTTCACGTTCCCGAACGGACGCAGACGCTCGGTCAGCGGGTCCTGCAGGTCCCGGTCGATCTCGACGGCGACCACCTTCGCGGCGACCGGCGCGAGCTGCACCGTCAGCGCGCCCAGCCCCGGACCGATCTCCAGCACGCCGCAGGACGCGTCGATGCCGCTTTCCCGCACGATGCGGGCGGGAATGGCGGGATTCGTCAGGAAATTCTGCCCATACTGCTTCTTTTTGCGGAACGGTTGACTCATGCGGGCGTGTAACGCGACGGGGAAGAGCCGCTCAGACCCTCCCACAGCCCGGACAGGTAGGTCGCGCCCAGTGCGCGGTCGTACAGCCCGTAGCCGGGTTTGCCGGTCTCGCCCCAGATCATCCGCCCGTGGTCCGGGCGCAGATAACCGTCGAAGCCGGTCCTGACCAGCGCTTCGAGCACCCCGCGCAGCGACAGCGAGCCGCAGTCGCTCGGGTGGGCGGTCTCGCGGAAGTCCCGTTCGCCCTCCAGCCGCACGTTGCGGGCGTGGACGAAATGGACGCGACCCTGCGACGCATACTTTTCGGTCAGGCGCACCACGTCGTTCCCGCGGGACGCGCCCAGCGAGCCGGTGCAGAGCGTCAGCCCGTTATACGGCGACGGATGCAGCCGCAGCAGGCGGTCGAGGTTCTCTTCGCAGGTGACGATGCGGGGCAGACCGAAGACGTCCCACGGCGGGTCGTCCGGGTGGATGGCGAGCCGCACGTCGCACTGCTCGCAGACCGGGATGACCGCGTCGAGGAAGACCTTCAGGTTCCGGAACAGGTCCTCCCCGGTCATACCGGCGTACTCGTCGAGCAGGCGGTTGAGCCCTTCCGGGGTGTAGCTTTCGTCCCAGCCGGGCAGGGAAAGTCCGCCCGCACGGGGGTCCATCGCCCGCACCTGCTCCTCGCGGTAGACCAGCGAATCGGAGCCGTCCGGCGCCGGTGCGTGCAGGTCGCTGCGCAGCCAGTCGAACACCGGCATGAAGTTGTAGCAGACGCACTTGACGCCCTGTTCGCCCAGCCGACGGATATTTTCGCAGTAGGCGTCGAGGTACTTTTCGCGGGAAGGCTTGCCGAGCTTGACGTCCTCGTGGACCGGCACGCTTTCCACGCATTCAAAGGCGAGACCGTGGGCATTCGCCTGCTCCCTGAGCGAACGGATGCTTTCGCGGCTCCAGACCTCGCCGGGCGGCACGTCGTAGACGGCGGAAACGACGCCATGCACCGTCGGGATCTGCGCGATATACGCCAGCGGGATGCTGTCCTGCGGTCCGTACCAGCGGAACGACAGTTTCATGTGCGTCCTCTCCTTCCATTGTCTTCCAGTATATATTATAGCACAGTTTTGCGGCTTGTCAAGGGATAAACCCTGAATTTTTTTGCTTTTGCACGCTTTGCGCACGGGACTGTTCGCGTGCGCGCAGGTTTTCGACGATGCGCGACCGTCCCCGCCAGGAGAACGCGAAGCGGGAGAAGGTCTCGTCGTCCATCTGTTCCACCTCGTCCGCCGTGAAGTCCCCGTGCCGGCGGTCGCGGAAGTAGGGGAGCGGGGTGGGTTCGCGGTCGCGGTTGTACGGGCAGACCTCCTGGCAACGGTCGCATCCCCACGCGACGCCGTGTTCGGTCAGCAGACGCCGTTCCGCCTCGGTCAGGCGCTTCTTC
>CANQVQ010000087.1 GCA_947627335.1 uncultured Clostridia bacterium
GGTACTGGATGGTCTGCACGCCACGGCGGATCTCCTCGAGCAGTCGGTTTTCGACGATCGTGTGCAGCTTCTCCTCGCTTGGTTCGATGCCGAGCACCTCCATCTCCGAAAGCACTTCCTTGCGGATCTTTCCGCGGGAAATGTCCACGAACGGGGCGAGGTGGGTCAGGCTGATGCTCTGCCCGCCGTACTGGTTGGACGCGACCTGCGCGATGATCTGCGTGGCGATGTTGCAGGCGGTCGAGAAGCTGTGCGGTTTTTCGATCATCGTCCCGGAGATGACCGTCCCGTTTTGGAGCATATCCTCGAGGTTGACGAGGTCGCAGTTGTGCATATGCTGTGCGTAGTAGTCCGCGTCGTGGAAATGGATGATGCCCGCATCGTGCGCCTCCACGACGTCCTGCGGCAGCAGGATACGCCGGGTCAGGTCCTTGCTGACCTCGCCCGCCATGTAGTCGCGCTGGACGCTGTTGACCGTCGGGTTCTTGTTGGAGTTCTCCTCGTAGACTTCCTCGTTGTTGCATTCAATGAGGGAGAGGATCTGGTCGTCCGTCGTGTTCGCGACGCGGGCAAGCCCACGGGTGAAGCGGTAGCGGATGTACCGTTTCGCGGTCTCCGGCGCACCTTGCAGGATGATGTGCGTTTCGACCAATTCCTGAATTTCCTCGACGGAGAGGGCACGCCCCGCGTCGCGGCAGCTGTCCTCGATGACAAGGGAAATATAGTCGATCTGCCGTTCGGTCAGTTCCTTCGGGCCTTCGGTCGCATTGTTCGCCTTGCGGATGGCGTTCTTGATCTTGGTCCGGTCGAAGCGCTCCTCCGACCCGTTTCGCTTGATGATACGCATGATTTTTGCCCCTCTCTGCTTAAGAAAGCGTCGTTTATTTTGTATTTTCCCCGGCGACCCGCGGAATATGTGCTTCCGCAGAAGGATGAATGTGAATCAATATTTGGGGTCGCTCGGAAAGCTCAAACACTAAATATTGTGCTTTGCGGATATACTATACCACGATTGCGTCCCGCTGTCAAGGAGCGATTTACACAAATAATCACAAGAAAACTTATGCACATTGCCGGCATACAAAAAAATCAAAAAATTTGGGAAAACCCACTTGACAAACGCAGGAAAATATGGTATAGTATCAAACGTGCTGCGGGACGTTGCAAAGATGCCGTTTCGCGGTGCGTGCCGCTCGGATGCGGCGGAATATGCGGGTGTGGCGGAATTGGCAGACGCGCTAGATTCAGGTTCTAGTGGGGGCGACTTCGTGAAGGTTCAAGTCCTTTCACCCGCACCAAGAAAAAGGCGATTGCGAAAGCAACCGCCTTTTTCAATGATGTTTGCCCTGTCGGGCAAATGATGACGCTTCGCTAATGATGTTGCCTTCGGCAATGATGCCGTCCCCTTCGGGGACGGTGAGGGGCAAACATCGCATCATTGCGACCAAAGGGAGCAACATCATTTCGCCGGAAACATCATTTAATGACGACGGCTTCACCTAATGATATTGCAACGCGGGAGTTCAAGTCTCTCTGCCAAACTGACGCAAAACTTTTTTTATAGTCTCTAGACAAAAATCGGCAAGGCGAATGTCTTGCCGATTTTTAACTTTCCGCGCTTCACTTCGTGCCCCCAAAAATCCTATACCACCAAACGCACAGGGCGGGGAGCTAAGCTTCCCGTCAGCGACCAACCGCTTGTAGATCTCGGAGGAACAGGAACGAAACTTTTCCCACTGGGCTCCGGCGGACTGAGAAACGGCGTGTCCCCTGCACGGTCAACTTTTTTCGCCGTATCTTCGCCGACCGTCTTGACAAGCGGGACGAAAACGTGCATACTGTATACGGACGAGAGGGTGTTCGTCCGAAAAAACGTGACAGGGGTTTACGATGGGATTCCTTTCCTTCCATGAAACATACTATACGGACGCCCTGAAGCGGCTGGAGGGCAGGACGCTCGGTGAAAGCGAGCTGTGCGAAGCGAAACGGCTTCTGAAGCTCCTCGACGACCTGCTCGACGAGGGATATACGTCGCTTGACCGCACGCTGGAAGAGAAATACGGGTGCGTTTCCAGGCTGCGGAACATCCTGAAAGCCCACGGCGAACCGCCGTTCCCGCTCCCCAAAAAGGGTTTTTCCGACGTGGCGTACGGCGACGCAGAGACGGACGTCGAAGCGGTCTGCCGACGGCTGGAAAAGCGTGCCCGAAGCGGCGTCGCGCCGTCGGACGAACCGTTCCTTGCGTCCCTTCGGGATTACTGCGCCTGGGTCGGTCGGCGGGAGGACACCGCCTATGTGTTTCTTCTCCGCGACGCGTTCCTGCCGTATCTCTGCTTTCGGAAAAAAGGGGAAGGCGGTCTGTACCCGTGGGTGATCAACCGGGATTTCCTGCGGCAAATCGCCGGAGAGGGCGCGGACGACCTGCTTCGTCTGCCCGTCTATGAGGCGCTCGAAAGCGGAATTGCGGACGAACGGGATTTTTTCGCGTTCTGCAAACCCCGTATACGGCGGGCGCTTCGCGGCTTTCCCGCCTTGGAGAGGGCGCTTCGGGACCTGCTTTGCGGGATCCGGGAGGAAAAGATCCTCGTGGTCGAGTCCGGCTGTTGCGGAACGGTCCCGCTGACGCTGGCGGCGCTGGACGATCGGGTGGATCTCCGGCTGTACACGACGGCTCCGTATTTATATGAAGTTTACCGGGAGAAGATCTTTTGCGGGAACTATGAGCGGATGCGCTCCTTTGAAACGCTGTGTGCGCAGGACGCTTTGATGCGGTTCTCCTCCTTCCGGGACGGGCGGTTTTACGTCCGAACCGCCACGGACGACCGCGTATGGGAAAAATCGGCGGGCGAAGCCGCCGCCCTGCTTTGAAAAAAAACGGCACAGAACGCAAAGAGGCTTCTGTGCTGTTTTCCGGTTCTGTTTACGAATCTTCCCCCGGATCGTCCTTGGGATCGTCCGTCGGGTCGTCCTTTTCCCCGAACGAGGCGACGATGCGCTTCCGACGTTTGTTGAGCAGGAAGTAGACGGGAAGCAGGGCGATGCCGCCGAACAGGATCGTCAGCGAAATGACCTGAAAGACCCGCTCGACAGGGGAGAGCTGCGACGGCTCGGGCGTTTCGGACGGTTCGGACGGCTCGGACGACGCGAGCGCCGGGAGGACGAGCGCGGACAGCAGGACGCAGAGGCAGAGCGCGAACGACAGAATGCGGCGTGCGGAAAACATGACGGAGGACCCCTTTCGCGGTTTTGTAAGCACAGTATAAAACATTTTTCGGAATTTGTCAAACCTTTCTTGACGAACGGCGAAAAAAGCGATATACTGGTAGGTGAAAGAACGAAAACGGAGGGAAATGCGGAAATGGAGATCGGCTGGATCGACGCGCTTATCGACTGCGCGGAGGGGAAAGGGCTTGCGGACGGACGGGATCGGGTGTACTACCGAAACCGACTGCTGGAACTGCTCGGGGAGGACGCGTATGTCCCGCCGACGGAAATGCCGGGGACGGATTCCCTGCAGGCGCTTCTGGACGGGCTGTGCGACCGAGCGGAGAAAAACGGGGTCATCGGCGGCGGCACGACCGAGCGGGACCTGTTCGACACGAAGGTCATGGCGTTGTTCACACCGCTGCCGTCGGTCGTGCAGGATCGGTTCGCGGCGGAATACCGAAAAAGCCCGCAGGCGGCGACGGACGGGTTCTACCGTCTGTGCCGGGACTGCAACTATATCCGCACCGAGCGGGTCGCGAAGGACCTGCGCTGGACCTATGGCGGGAAATACGGCACGCTGGACGTCACGATCAACCTCTCGAAGCCGGAAAAGGACCCGAAAGCCATCGCGGCGGCGCTGAAAGCGGCGGACGGGGAGAAGTACCCCAAGTGCCAGCTGTGCGGCGAAAACGTCGGCTACGCTGGGCGGCTGGACCACCCTGCGCGGCAGAATTTGCGCACCGTCCCGGTCACGCTCGCCGGGGAGCGGTGGCATTTCCAGTATTCGCCGTATGTGTATTACCCGGAGCACTGCATCGTGTTCAACGAAAAACACGTCCCGATGCGCATCACGCCCGGAACGTTTGAACGGCTGTTGGATTTTGTCGGACTGTTCCCGCATTACTTCATCGGGTCGAACGCCGACCTGCCGATCGTCGGCGGGTCGATCCTGACGCACGACCACTTCCAGGGCGGACGGTACACGTTCGCGATGGAGCGGGCGAAAACGGCGGAGGCGTATACGCTGCGGGGGTTCCCGAATGTAAAGGCGGAGCGGCTGTACTGGCCGCTGACCGTGCTGCGGCTGACCGGCGAGCGTGCGGAGGTGTCCGCGCTGGCGGCGAAGGCGCTGGCGGTCTGGCGGACGTATACCGACGAAGCGGCCTGCGTGTACGCCGAAACGGAGACCGGCAGGCACAACACCATCACCCCGATCGCACGTCGGCAGGGGGAGGCGTACCAGCTCGACCTCGTGTTCCGCAACAACCTCACGACCCCTGCGCATCCCGCCGGGCTTTACCACCCGCACGCGGACAAGCACCATATCAAAAAGGAAAATATCGGTCTGATCGAGGTCATGGGGCTTGCGGTCCTGCCCGCCCGCCTGCGCGGCGAGCTCGCGGAGGTCGCTTCGCGGTTCCGCGACGGCTTGCCTCTCGATACGCCGGGGACGGCGGCGCACGCGGACTGGTTTGCGGGCGTGCGGAAGGCGCGGACGGTCACGGCGGAAAACGTCGAAGCGGCGCTTGCCGAGGAGGTCGGACGGGTGTTCGAGGAAGTGCTCGAGGACGCGGGCGTCTACCGTCCGGACGAACGGGGCGGTGCGGCGTTCGGCAGGTTTCTGGAAGCCCTCGAGCGGTGACGTCGGGTCGGTTCGCCGAAGAACAGGTCGCCGAGCGACAGCACCGGCAGGGACAGGAAGAACCAGAGCAGGGAAAACGGCAGGCAGATCTGCCCGAACAGGTTGAGCGGCAGGGAAGAGTAGTCCCAGACCCCCTGCCGCAGCAGCAGGTTGACGAGCAGCCCCGTGCAGAACTCGACGGACGTGATCAGCAGGCTCCCGACGGCGCACCGCGCATACCACCCCGCGTGCCGCAGACGCCCTTCACAGCAGACGCGGTAGATCAGGGCGGCGGAAAGCCCGCCGGCGAAGAACATCGACGGGTGCGAATGCCCCCGGTAGAGCAGCTCGAGCAGCAGGTACACGCTCCCCCCGATGCCGAACATCCACAGCCATTTTCCGTGCAAAAAAACCACCTCGCCGATAGTGTGTACCGGCGAGGTCGGTTTTATTCTTTTTTCGGACCGGTCGGCGGGATATACAGCCGGACCGGGACCCCCCGTGCGTTTGCGTAATCGACGGTGTAGGTCGTGCCGGTCGAATGTCCGTCCCAGACGGCGACGACCAGATCGGCGCATTCGACGATCTGCCGATTGCGGACGAGCGGGGCTTTCCGCCCGTACAACGCGTAATCCGGGCGAAGCACCCGAATCGGGATCCCGTGCGAACGGGCGTATTCCTCGGCGAGCGCATCCACCCCGGTCGCCCCGCCGGAGATCAGTTCCGTCGCTTCCGCGGGGATATACGCCGACAGGTCGACCGATTTGATCCCACGCGAGCCGACGACCGCGACGCGAAGCGTTTTTTCTTTCTCTTTCATTGGCGTCCCGCCCTTTCCTACATAGTATACCCGATGCTGTCCGTTTTGTCAACAAAAAAATGTCGAACCGGGAAAAGATTGAACAAAAAAGCGGTTGATTTTCCGCTTCAAATTTGCTATACTGGGGGAGAAGAGGCGGGAGAGGGGCTTTCCTCCCTCGCACGAGAAAGGGAAGTGCGAAAACATATGAAGTATCTGATTCTGGTCGGGGACGGCATGGCGGACCTGCCGCTGCGGGAGCTGAACGGCGGGACGCCGCTTTCCGTCGCACGCAAGCCGGGCATGAACTACGTCGCGTCCAGGGGGATCAACGGTCGCGTCAACACGGTCCCGGAGGGAATGGTGCCGGAAAGCGACACGGCGAACCTCGCCATCATGGGGTACGACCCGCGTGTGTACTCCAAAGGGCGTTCCCCGCTCGAAGCGGCGAGCATCGGGATCAGGATGCGACCGGAGGACACGGCGATCCGTGCCAATATCGTGACCCTGACGGAGGAGGAGAGCGACTACGACGACCGTCACATGGTCGATCATTCCGCCGGGGAGATCACGACGGAGGAGGCGGACGTGCTGGTCCGCGACCTGCAAAAGCAGTTCGGCGACGCGACGAAAACCTTCTATACCGGGGTCAGCTACCGGCATTGCCTGATCTGGAAGGACTGTCCGCCGTTCACGGATTTCTCCCGTCCGCACGACATCATCGGAAAGCGCATCGGCGATCACCGTCCGCAGAACGCCTCCTCCCGCCCGATGTGGGAGCTGCAAAGGGCGTCCTACGACTTTTTGAACCTGCACCCGGTCAACGTCGCCCGTGCGAACGCCGGGAAGCGCAAGGCGAACTCTATCTGGCTCTGGAGTCCCGGCAAAAAGCCGTCGCTTCCGGATTTCACCGAAATGACCGGTCTGCGGGGGAGCGTCGTCTGCGCCGTGGACCTGATCAAGGGCATCGGGC
>CANQVQ010000088.1 GCA_947627335.1 uncultured Clostridia bacterium
GGCAATCCACCGGGGCAAGACTGCCTTCGGTCAGCCGCAGGACCTCCCCGACCGTGCATCTGTCCGGCGTTCTGGCGAGCTGATAGCCCCCCTGAAAGCCCCGATTGGTCCGAAGGATCCCGCTCCGGCTGAGCAGCGGGACGATCTGTTCGAGGTACTTTTTGGAGATCTGCTGCCGTTCGGCAATATCCTTGAGCGCGACGTACCCGTTTCCGCCGTGCTCGGCGAGATCCGCCAACATTCGCAGCGCATAGCGCCCTTTGGTGGAAATTTTCAGGATGCTTCGCCCCTTTCCCCTGTTTTCTTTCCTTCATTTTATTCGCTTTTTCCCGCTTTGTCAAGGGATTTTGTTGAATCTTTATCAATTTACTCGGTTTTTGTAATTTTTTTCTTTTTTTCGCCTAACACATCCCGCTTTCGCGGGACTATACGGGTGAAAGCGTTGATCAACCGCTTCCGAAAGGGATCCGTCATGAAAAAACAGGACTTGCTGAAAGCCATCGACCGGGAATTGCTCGACAAGCTGTTCGGGTTCTGCTATGTGCGCACCCGCGACAGTTACGAAGCGCAGGAGCTCTGCTCGGACATCACGCTCGCACTCGTGGAAGCGGCGCAGAAGGAGGGCGAGGTGGAAAACCTCTACGCCTTTCTCTGGCGCATCGCACGGAACGTCTACGCGGATTTCGCCGAAAAACGGCGAAGGAACGGCGAAACCGTCCGCTATGAAACGCTCGACAGCGTCGCGGACGAGCCGGAGGACGCGGACGACGGCGAAACCGACGAAGAATCGCTCGGACGCATCTTCCGCTCCATCGCGTTCCTGACTCGCGCTTACCGCGAGGTGATGATCGACTACTACTTAGACGGGCTGTCCACCGCGGAGATCGCCGTGCGGCAGAACACGAGCGAGAACACCATCCGGCAGCGTCTGTTTTCGGCAAGGCAACAAATCAGAAAAGAGGTAACGAACATGGAACCGATGCAAAAACCGATCTCTCTCCAAACCATCGACCTGTGCATCTGGGGTACCGGCAACACGGTCGGAAACGATCCGCACACCTGCTTTGACCGCACCTTCTCGAAGCATCTCATATGGCTCTGCCGGGAAAAGCCCCGCACGGCGAAGGAGCTTGCCGACGCGCTCTCCGTGCCGACGCTGTACGTCGAGGAGGAACTGGAACTGCTCGTCAAAGGAAAAAACGGACACTACGGTCCGCTTCGCAAAACGGAAAACGGGCGGTATGCCGTCAACATCGCACTGTTCGATGAAGCGCAGATCAAATCCCTCTGGGACGTCTGTCAGAGCAAACTGCCCGAACTGCGGGCAGGGCTGCTGAAGTTCGTCGACGCCCACCGCGAGGAATACCTCGCCGTCCCGTTCCGCAACCGCAAAACGGATCTGCCGCTCATTCTCTGGGAGGAGGTCAAACGGCTATCCGCTCACATCGATTGGAAGGTCGCCGACCGGCTGTCCAAACGGTTCTTCCCGGACGTGACCTGTCCGGACCGCCCGTACACCACGTTCGCATTCCGCATTCCGGCGGACGGGAACGTCCCGCGGGGCTGCGGCTTGGACGGCATCCATGCCTCCGACCTCTGCGGCTACGCGCAAGTCGATATTGACAACAACTACTGTAAGCAGCTTTCCGCCCACTTCCATTGCGGACACAACATCTCGCTCGACCCGGTCCTCCTGCTCGCCGTCCGCGCCGTCGACGGGATCGACGTCCATATGCTTTCGGAGGCGGAGAAGGAGCACGCCGCGAAAGCGATCGAGGTCGGGTACCTCTACCGCGAGGGAGATACGCTCTACACCAAATTCCTCGTCTGCGACAAGCAGGCAGAAAAGCAGCTTCACGCCATCGCCAAGCAGTTCGGCGAGGAAATGACGGACGCGGCGGACGCGCTCGCCGAGGCGATTGCCCCGCTGCTTCGCGCCTACCTGCCCGCGCACCTGCTCGGGGAGTATCGATTCGCGATGTACTTCGCGACCATGCCGGTGTTCGACCTGCTGGCGGAAACGCTGATCGACGAAGGGCTCCTGACCGTCCCCGAAAACAACCTCGGCGCCGAGGGGATCCTGATGACCGTCACGGATAAGTGAAAAATAGAAAGAAGTCCTGAAAAAAAGTCCGGCGTTCATACGCTGGACTTTTTTGCGTGAAGAGTGAAGAGTTGAAGGTTGTATAGTAAAAGTGGATAACGGCGCAGGCGGTTAGTGAAGAGTGAAAAGTGAAGAGTGAAGAGTTAAAAATCGGCAAGGCTTTCGCCTTGCCGATTTTTGGTGACCCGTAGCAGATTTGAACTGCTGTTACCGCCGTGAAAGGGCGGTGTCTTAACCCCTTGACCAACGGGCCTTTGGTAGCGGAAGTTGGACTCGAACCGACGACCGACCGGGTATGAACCGATTGCTCTAGCCAACTGAGCTATTCCGCCATGATTCGCTGTTCATCGGACAGCTTTGCTATTCTACCAGAAAAAAAGCGTCTTGTCAAGAGGAAAACGAAAAAAACTTGCGTTTTTTTCAAAAAAACACGTTCCGCCCCGGCATACCGTCCCGCGAACACGCATACAGATGCAACAAAACGGACAGGCACTCCCAAAAGAAAGGATACGCAAAAAAGAATGGAACGGTTTTTCAGCTTTCTCCTCGCCCTGCTGCTCGGCGGATTCTTCCCGCCGCAGGAAACCGGGACGCCCCCGCTGACCTACGAACGCATTTCGACGGCGGAGGCAGCGGACGACGCGCCGGACGCGGACGGCTACGTCCGTGCGGTCTGGCTTTCGCAGTTCGACCTGCACCCGCTCCTGCGGGACGGCGGCAAGCAGCGGGACGAGGCGGAATTCCGCTCGCTCGTCGAACAGCTCTGCCGGACGCTCGTGCGGGACGGGTTCAACACGGTGTTCCTGCAGCTTCGTCCGAACGGCGACAGCCTGTACGAAAGCGAGGTCTATCCCCTCTCGAAGTACGTCGCGGGGGTGTACGGCGGGGAGGTCGATTACGACGCGGTGCGCGACGTCGTGGACGCTGCGCGTGCGCAGGGGCTTTCGGTCCACGGGTGGATCAACCCGTTTCGGCTGGTCACGCCGGAGGAAATGGAGACGGTGCCGACGGGGTACGCCGTGCGGGACTGGTACGACGCGAAAAGCGGGCAGGTCAAGGAATGGGAGGGCAGGCTGTACCTCGACCCGTCCTACCCGGAAGCGCGGGAGCTGATCGCCGAGGGTGCGGCGGAGATCCTGCGAAAGTACGACCTCGACGGCATCCACCTCGACGACTACTTCTACCCGACGACGGACGAAAATTTCGACCGCACGGAATTCCGGAAGAGCGGGTACGACGACCTCGGCGACTTCCGACGGGACAACGTGAACCAAACCGTCTCCCTGCTGTACCGGACCGTACATACCTTCGGCGCGGACAAGCTGTTCGGCGTCGCGCCGGCGGGGAATCTGTATTCGCTCGCGGACGGGTGCTACGCGGACGCACGGAAATGGGGCGCGGAGGACGGGTATGTCGATTACCTGCTGCCGCAGTTGTATTTCGGGTTTGAGAACGCCTATTGCCCGTTTGAAACCATTCTTGCGGACTGGGAGGACGCGGTAAGCGATCCAAACGTCCGTCTCTGGGTCGGGCTGGACGCCGCGAAAGCTTACCTCGGCACGCAGGGAGAACTGGACACGTTCGCCGGGACGGACGAGGGGAAAACCGAGTGGATCCGCCGAAAGGACGTGCTTTCCCGCAGTCTGGAAACGCTTTACGGCGAGGAGCGGGTGAGCGGGTACTGCTTCTTCTCCTGCGCCTTCCTGTACGACCGCTTCACCGGCGAAGTGACGGAGGAGATCCGGGAAGCCTACGACCTGTTTTCCCCGCTGCTCAGGGAAGGTCCGACGACCCGGTAGACCGCCGCACGTCCGTCCGTGCCATCCCGCGCAAGGAGTCCGAACGCCTCGAACACATGGACGGCGCTGTACGCCTGCCGACTCGGCAATCCGGTCAGCTTTTGCAGAGCCGACACCTTGAAGCGGTCGGGCAGACCGTCCGGGAGCAGGGCGCGGTAGTCGTCCGCCGTGCGCAGGACGACCCGTTCGGGCAGCCCCCTCGGACAGCGTTCCAGCAGCGTCGCACCGCGCTTGCGCCGTTTGTCCCAGCCATCGAGCAGGCGCCGCTCGTCCATGTCGAACAGCAGCAGTTCGACCGTCAGCCGTTCGTCCCGCAGGAACGGCAGGACCGCACGAAGCTCGTGCAGGGCGGAGAGGGCGCTCCCCTTTCGGCGTCCGACGTGCGGCGGAGCGGATTCGCCGGTCTCCGGGTCGATCCAGATCAGGTACCGCCTGCGGGCGAGCGGATAGACCAGCGTGACCGGGTAGGACGCGAGGAAGGCTTGCAATTTCGGTCGCAGGTAGGAAAACTGTGCGGTCTGGATCTCGAGGACCCGTTCCCCGTCGAACCCGTCGGCGATGTACCGCCCGATTCTGACTTCCCGGTGCGCCGGGTCGGGGGCGTAGGTTTGCTTGAGCGACGCGTGCAGGCGCTTCTCCGCGAGCGTACCGATGCCGGCGGCAGGGGGTTCCCGTTCCGCTTCCCATGCGTGCAGGAACCGTTCCGCGTCAAATTCCATGGACCGCACCTCCTTTTTTCGTTCCCGTCGGCTCCCAGTATAGCATAAAAAGCGGAAAAAGTCAAAATATTTCCGGGTTTTTTCGCAAAAACCCCTTGCAATTCCTGATTTTTGTGCTATAATGGATAGGAAAGAAAAGGATTGGATGCTGTGAGACTGGGTTGACGCCCAGTCTCCGCTCTGTTATTGGGAGGTGTTTCGGTTGGCAGGCAAGCCGACGGCAAAGCAGAATATCGCCGGTCGGGTGCGCGAAGCGGTCGGTCCGCTCGTCGAACAGGCGGGCTACACGCTTTGGGACGTCACGTTCGGCAAGGAAGCCGCGGAATGGGTGCTCGAGATCACGATCGACCGCGAAGGCGGCATCGGGACCGAGGACTGCGCGGTCGTCACCAGGCTGGTCGATCCGCTGCTCGACGAGATGGACCCGATCGAAGGCAGTTACTGCCTGACGGTCTCCAGCGCCGGGCTGGAGCGGGAACTGCGGGAGGAACGGCATTTCGCGTACGCGCTGGAGCGGAAGCTCCCGGTCGTGCTGCGGACGTTCACCGCCGTGGACGGCGCACGCCGATTTGAAGGGACGCTCGCCGGATTCGACGGCGAAGGGGTCACGCTCCTGACCGACGGGACGGAAAAACGGTTTTCCTATAAGCAAATCGCCAAGACGGTCGCCCTGTGCGACGGAAACGAACAGGATACGGAAAGGATGGAACAGTCATGAAAAGGAAAAGCGCTGTGAAAGCGCCCGTTGAGGAAAGCATCGTCAACAAGGAACTGTTTGAAGCGCTCGCCGCTTTGGACAGGGAGCGGGGCATTTCGCAGGAATATATGATCGAACGTCTGGAAGCGGCTCTGCTTTCCGCGTTCCGCAAGGAGTATCACGGCAACGACAACGCCGTCGTCAAGATCGACCCGCTCAAGCAGGATGCGAAGATCTTCAAGGTCTACACCGTCGTCGAAACCGTGCTCAACCCGGAAACCGAAATGACCCTCGCGGACGCCCGCAAGTACGACGAGAAATACCAGATCGGCGACACGGTCGAGGTCGAGATCAAGACCCGCACGTTCGGCAGAAGCGCCGCGCAGGCGGCAAAGCAGGTCATCGTGCAGGGCATTCGCGAAGCGGAGCGGGGCATGATCATCCGCGAATACGAGGACAAGAAGGAAGAGATCGTCAGCGCCGTCGTCGTGCGCGTCGATCCGACGACCGGCAACGCCACGCTGGAGATCGGCAAGAACGAAATGGTGCTTTTCCGCCACGAGCAGATCCCGAACGAGTCGCTGCAGGTCGGCGACCGGATCAAGGTGTTCGTGACGGAGATCAAGAAGGAGAGCCGCGGTCCGTCGGTCGTGCTGTCCCGCGTGCATCCGGGCATGGTGCGCAGGCTGTTCGAGCTGGAGGTGCCGGAACTGAAGGACGGCACGGTCGAGATCGTTTCCGTTGCCCGCGAACCGGGCAGCCGAACCAAGATCGCCGTGCGTTCAAACGACGAAAAGGTGGATCCGATCGGCGCCTGCATCGGGCAGAAGGGTGCGAGAAAGAACCTCGTTACCGAGGAGCTTCGCGGGGAGAAGATCGACATCATTCCCTACAGCGAGGAAGTCGAGACCTTCATCAGCGCTTCCCTCGCGCCGGCGGCGGTCGACGAGGTCATCAAGCTGCCGGATTCCGATCGGTCCTACCGCGCCATCGTCGCGGACGACCAGCTTTCGCTCGCGATCGGCAAGGAAGGGCAGAACGCCCGCCTCGCCGCCAAGCTGACCGGCTGCAAGATCGACATCAAGAGCCGCAAGCTGCTGGAAGGACCGGTGGCGTAAGGAACCATGGCAGAACGCAGAGTGCCGCTCCGCAAGTGTCTCGGCTGCGGAGAAATGAAGGACAAACGGCTGCTCCTGCGCGTCGTGCACAACAAGGAGGGCGAAACCTTCGTCGATCCCGTCGGAAA
>CANQVQ010000089.1 GCA_947627335.1 uncultured Clostridia bacterium
GGCGTCCACCGCCGCGAGGACCTGCTCCGCGGTCGCGTCCGTGTGACCGATCGACGCGCTCGCACCGACGGCACGGATGGACGGGATCAGCGACAGGATCCCCGGCAGTTCCGGGGCGACGGTGATGGATAAAAGGTCTCCGCCGCAGGCGGAAAGGATCTCGGAAAGCGCTTCCGACGTGGGCGACGCAAGGTTTTCCGCCCGCATCGACCCGATCCGCACGGGGGAGAGGAACGGTCCTTCGAGGTTGACGCCGAGGATCCGCGCCCCGAACGGCGCACGGGACTTCTCCCGCCGAATATTCGCGACCGCCGCGAGCAGCCGATCCTGCGGCAGCGCCCGCACCGTCGGCACGACCGCCGTCACGCCGCACTTCGCGAGCGCCAGCAGCCCACCGTCGAACCGCTCGTCCGCCGACGCGAACTCCGCCCCGCAGAAGCCGTGGTTGTGCGTGTCGATCAGCCCCGGCACCAGCAGTCCGCCCGCGAGGTCGTACTCCGCCGCACCTTCGCACTGCGACCCGTCGATGTGCGGCTTGACCGACGCGATCTTCCCGTCCCTGACGAGGACGTCCGCCCCGATCAGCCCTTTTGTCTCGCTGAGGACCTGCCCGTCGCGTAAGATGACGTTCATTTCTCGATCTCTCCTAACATTCTCCGCAGGTTCTCCATGCTGATCTCGATCGCCATGAGGTTGTCCTCGATGCCCTCGAATTCCAGCGAGTAGTACCCGTCGTAGCCGGAATCGTGCAGGATCTGCAGGCATTGGTAGGTCGGCACGTCGCCCTGCCCGAAGATGGTCGCACGGCGGTAGTTGCCCGCTCGCGTGCGGTTCCAGCCGCGACCGGGGTTCGGACGCATACCGCTCCGCCAGAACGCGTCCTTGACGTGGACGTGCGCGACCAGCGGGAGCAGCTTGGAAACGGAGACGGCGCAGTCCTCGTCCACGCCTCCGAAGTTGCCGATGTCGCAAAGGTAGCGGTAGTTCGGGTGCCCGACGGCGGCGAACACGGCGAGCATCCGCTCGGCGTCCTGCACGATGCGCCCGTGGTTCTCCGAACAGGTCGTCACGCCCTTGCTCGCGGCGTACTCCGCGACCTCCCGGATCGCCGGTGCGACGACCGGAAGCACCGCGTCAAACGTGCGCGGACCGTCGTAACCGGGGTAGAACCCCGCCGTCACGTCGTGCCGCAGCAGCTTGATGCCGCAGGCGGCGGCCAGATCGATGTGCCGCTTGACCCGGGCGATCTCCTCCTCCGGGTCCGGCTGGAAGAAGTTCGCACCGGTCGTGTAGATCGGGACCTCCAGCCCCATCAGTCGCGCTTCGTCCGCAAGGTTCAGCCAGAAGTCCCCGAGGTCGCTCCCGTCCGGCGCGACGTCGTCCACGACGAACTCGATGCCCGTGCAGCCGAGCTCCTTCGCCTTTTCGAGCATCCCCGGGTAGGTGATCTTCTTTTCGTAGAACGCTTGCGAGAAACTGTACGTGCTGATACAGGTTTTCATGCGAGCAGGACCTCCTTTCCCTGTGCGGCGGACTCGTAGATCGCGTCGAGCATCTTCTGCATGGTCACCGCCTGCTCGATCGGGTAGCGGGTCGGCTTGTCGTGCAGGACGCAGTCGGCGAAATGCGTGATCTCCGCTAAGAACTTGTCGTTCTCCCCGACGCTGACCCGGTCGTCGCTCAGGTAGCCGTCACGCTCGCCGTAGATGGTCAGGCTGTTCAGGTCCGCACCCGCCTTCGTGCCGAAGACCTGCGTGTCCGTGTGCGGTGCGCCGTTGATCGCCCACGCCGCCTCAAACAGCAGCATGGACCCGTTCGCGAAATGGATGACCCCGGCGCCCATGTCCTCCGTGTCGAACTTATTGTCCGGGCAAGGCGTACCCTGCCAGCGGTCCACGCCTTTGGTCTGGTAGTCGCCGATGCGGTAGGACGTGAACGCGGAAACACGCGTCGGCGTCGGGCAGCCCATCAGGTACCACGCCGCGTCGATGCCGTGGACGCCGATGTCGATGACCGGGCCGCCGCCCGCCGTCTTTTTGTCGGTGAACCAGCCCGACGGCGTGCCGCGACGACGCACATAGGCGGTCTTGGCAAAGTAGATCTCGCCGAACGCGCCGTCCGCGATCTGCTTGTGCAGGTACTCGTTGCGCGAACCGAACCGACCCGGCACCGCCAGGAAGAACTTCACGCCTGCCGCCTTCACCGCGTCACGCACCGCTTCCGCACATTCGTCCGAAACGGTCAGCGGCTTCTCGCACAGGATGTGCTTGCCCGCCTTCGCCGCCGCGATCGCGACCGGGGCGTGCCCGTTGTTCCAGGTGCAGACGTCGATCGCGTCTACGTCCGCGTTCTCCAGCAGCTCCTCGACCGAGCCGTATGCCGCCGGGATGTTGAACCGCTTCGCCGCGGCTTCCGCTCGCTCCCGGTTCAGGTCGGCGATCGCGACCACCTCCGCGTTCGTGCATTTTTCGTATGCCGGCAGGTGCGAGCTGCACGCGATGTTCCCCGCGCCGACCACGCCTACCCGTAGTTTCTTTTCCATGTCGTTCTTCGTCTCCTTTTTTTCGTCGTTGTTGTCGCTTTTTTGTCCACCCTCAGTATAGCACGTTCTTTTTGCTTTTGCAAGATTGACAACAGGAAAATTTTGTGGTATGATGAAATAAAGATACGTTGGGGGTTGTGACAACCCCCAAACCCCCGCAGTGCGAAATCGACGATGTCGATTTCGGGAAAAAATTTATAAACGCGTCCGTCAAAACCCTTTCGTTCACGGTGAAAAACTGCTCGAACCTCGCGAGGCTCCTCTCGCAATTCGCAAAAGTCGTTGACTTTTGCGAACGCCGAAGTTTCCCCTTGCGGCTCAACCGCGAGCCGCATTTTCGCCCTGCGCGTTGCGCAGAGACGAAAACCGTGAAAATTCGCGTCAGACTCCATTTTAGTTACATAAATCGGGGGCGCAGACCGCAATGCGGTCACGCGAATTTGGGGGTCGCCGGGAAGGGCGAAAACCGGGGGGCAGAGAGGTTGAAAATCCGAACGAATTTCCATGGTTTTGCAGCTTTTCCGCAAGCGGAAAAGCGCAAATGCGGGGCGCGGTTGCCCCGCAAATGGAAATTCGCACAAAACGGGGCACGACGATAAGGGGGCGGGGAACGGAGTTCCCCGCACGTTCCCCTCGTACCCCCCGTACTCCTCGTACTCCAAATATATATAATAAATAGGAAGGAAGTTGACAAAAATGTTCCCAAAAATCGACGAAAGCAAGGCGTACCTGCGCTCGCTGGTAACGGCGCTGCGGGGGAAATACGCGTACGCGAGCGTTTTAGCGGTAGCGGACGACAGCCGGGCGTGGCAGGTGTCGCGGAGCGGTAGCGCAATCCGCACGAGCGGGGTCGGCGGCGGGAGCGGGTACGTCGTGCGGGTGTTCGACGAGGTCGGCTGTGCGGAGCACTCGTTCAACGAACTGCCAGACAGCGTGGACGAGCTGACGACCGCGATCGAAAAGCGGCTGGACGCGCAGAACCGTGCGATGCCGATCGGCGTGACGCCGCTGCCGACGCCGCTGCCCCCGGACGACCCGGCGACGCTGTGCAAAACCTCCGCGTGGCGGGTACACCCACGCGACCTGGGGGACGAAGCGATCCTGGCGAAGCTGCGCGAGGTGCGCGAAGCGGGACTGAAGCTGGACGACCGCGTGCTGGACGTTTTGGTCAACGTGTCCTATCGTTCCTGTAGAAAGCTGTTCCTGTCGGAGCATCGCGACCTCGACCAGACGCTGCTGTGGACGACCGCGAGCGTGTTCGTCCTGTGCCGTCGCGGGGAGGAGATCAAGGACTACTACCGCCCGTACTCGGCGCTCGGCGGTGCGGAACTGCTGGAGGAAGTCGGGAACGACCTGCCGGAAATCGTCCACGCGGCGACGGAACTGCTGGACAGCGAACCGATCCCACCGGGCGAGTACGAGTGCGTCTGCGACCCGGCGACGACCGGCATGATCGTCCACGAGGCGTTCGGGCACGGGGTGGAAATGGATATGTTCGTCAAGGACCGTGCGCTGGCGCGGAAGTTCGTCGGCGGCAGAGTCGCGAGCGACCTCGTGACCATGCACGACGGCATGGCGATCCCGGAATCGGCGAGCGCGTGGTTCGACGACGAGGGCACGCTGACCGGCGACACGACGGTCATCGACCACGGCACCCTGCGGGGCGGTATGTGCGACCTGCTGTCCGCCCTGCGTCTGGGCGTGCGTCCGACCGGCAACGGACGGCGGGAGAGCTACCGCCGCAAGGCGTACACCCGCATGACGAACACCTACTTCGAGGGCGGCGAAAGCACCCCGGAGGAGCTGATCTCGTCGGTCAAGTACGGCTTCCTGCTGGAGAACCCGTCGAGCGGCATGGAGGACCCGAAGAACTGGGGTATCCAATGTATGGTCACAATTGCCCGTGAGATTCGCGACGGCAAACTGACGGGCAAGGTGTTCTCGCCGATCGTGCTGACCGGGTATGTGCCGGATCTGCTGAAATCGGTCACGATGCTGAGCAAAACGCCCGTCCTGTGCGGTTCCGGCTACTGCGGCAAAGGCTACAAGGAGTGGGTCAAGGTGTCCGACGGCGGACCGTACATGAAGGCGAAAATTCGACTGGGTTGAAAGGAGGCGTTACAAATGGAACAAAACGAAAGTTATCAACGACTGCTGAACGCACTCGCGGCGGAGGGCGTCGCGACCTGGCGCGTCCGCGAGAGCTGCGAAAAATCGTCGGAGCTGTTCTTCGTCCGGCGGATGCTGGACCAACGCCGTGCGACGGACTGCCGGACGTTCACCGTGACCGTGTTCCGCGACGGCGAGGGGCAGGACGGACCGACCCGCGGCTGCGCGGACGTGACGCTGCTTGCGTCGGACGGGGAGACGGCGATGCGGGAGGCGCTGCGCGGTGCGTACACGGCGGCGGGCTGTGCCGCGAACCCGTTTTACGAGCTGCCGGACCCGGTTTCCGCCCCGTTTATCGCGAAAACCGGCGAATTGGCGACGAAGCCGCCGGAGGATTGTGCCGCACGCATGGCGGAAGCGCTGTTCGCGGCGGACACGCGGGAGGACGCGTTCCTGAACTCTGCGGAGGTGTTCGTCACGCGGACGACCTGCCGCATCACCGCCTCGAACGGGACGGACGTGTCCTTTTCCGACGCGAAGGTCAAGGGCGAGTTCGTCGTGCAGTGCCGCACGCCGGAGGACGTCGAACTGCACAACACGTTTTCCTACGGCGAGCTGGACGTCGGGGCGCTCCGCGAAAAGACCGCCGAAGCGCTGACCTTCGTCGCCGACCGTGCCAGGGCGACGCGGACGCTCCCGAGCGGGGTGTACGACGTGGTGCTCAGCGGCAACGCGGTCCCGACGGTGCTGTCCTTCTACGCCGAGCGCTCGTCGGCGGGAATGCTCTACGCGAACTATTCGACGTGGAAGCCCGGCGACGCCGTGCAGGGGCGCGACCTGCGCGGGGACGCGTTGGACCTGACGCTGTTCTCGGACGTGCCGTACGACCGCGAGGGCGTGCCGCTTCGGGAGCTGCCGCTGCTGTCCGGCGGGACGTTGGAGGGGATCCACGGGTCGAGCCGGTTCTGCCGCTACCTCGGCGTTGCGCCGACCGGCGACTGCGGCGGTCTGAAGTGCGCGAACGGGGACGTACCTTTCGAGGCGCTCAAGCGTGCGCCCTGCCTGTGGGCGGTGACCTTCTCGGACTTCCAGATGGATTCCTTCACCGGGCATTTCGGCGGTGAGATCCGGCTGGCGTACCTGATCGGCGAGGACGGGAGCGTTCGCCCGGTGACCGGCGGCTCGGTGAACGGGAGCCTGTTCGACGTGCAGGGCGACCTGCGCTTCTCGGCGGAGCGGTACGAAACGTCGTCGTATCGCGGACCCTACGCCATGCGCCTCCCCGGCGTCAGCGTCTCCGGCTCGGACGCCAACGCTTGACGGGTGTCGGCTCTTTCCCGGGGGACTTCTGGGGGGCTCCTCGAGCAATTTCCCCGGCGTTTCTCGGGGGACGCCGTCCCCCGAACCCCCTGCCAAAGGGCGTCTGCCCTTTGGGATCCCTTCTCTGGGGAAAAAGATAGGGAAGTGCTGTACTTTCCCGTTCATCTCGGGTGTTTGACGGTGTCTTGACGGATTCACCCCGTGCTTCTTGGGCTTTTCCGTGGGACTTTCCGTGGGATTTCCTGTGCGCTTGACGGTGTCTTGACGGGTTCATCCCGTGCATCCCGTGCTTCCCGTTCATCTCGGGCTTTTTCGTGCGATTCTCTGTGCTTTTTCGGGTCGCTTTCCGAACGCTTCACGGGTCGTTTTCCGGGTGGCGCCGTCCCCCATGACCCCAAATCCCATCTTTAGGGGAAAAAGAAAGGGAAGTGATGGGGTCTGACGGGCGCTTCCCGTGCTTTTTCGTGGGACTTCCCGTTCGCTTGACGGTGTCTTGACGGGTTCATCCCGTGCTTTCTGTGCTTTTCCGTGGGACTTTCTGTGCTTTTTCGGGTCGCTTTCCGAACGCTTCACGGGTCGTTTTCCGGGTGGCGC
>CANQVQ010000090.1 GCA_947627335.1 uncultured Clostridia bacterium
CCCGGGGCAAGGGAGATCGGGGCGTGACCGAAGAGGAGTTGATCACGCTGGTGGAGGAAGCCGAAAGCGGCGGCGACCCCGTCGCACGCGGACATACGCCCCGTGCGCTGGACGTGTGCGGGCTGACCTTCCGCTACCCCGGCACGGCGACCGACGTGCTGCGGGACGTCAGTTTTCGGGTCCGCCCGGGCGAAAAGATCGCGATCGTCGGACCGAACGGCAGCGGAAAAACCACGCTTATCAAACTGCTTTGCCGCCTCTATCAACCGACGGGCGGACGTATCCTCTGCGACGGGACGGACCTGCGGACCTGCGACGTGAACGCCTACCGCGAGACCCTCGGCGTGGTCTTTCAGGATTTCCGCCTGTTCGACGGCACGCTCGGCGAAAACGTCGCCTGCGGCACGGACTACGACCGCGACCGTGCGGCGGACTGCCTGCGTCGTGCGGGGCTGGGCGAAAATCTGGATTCGCTCCCGCGTGGGCTGGACACCGCGGTCGGGCGGACTTTCGACCCGAACGGCGTCGAGCTGTCCGGCGGCGAGGCGCAGAAGCTGGCGCTCTCACGCGCCCTCTATAAGGACGCACCGCTGGTCATCCTCGACGAACCCACTGCGTCGCTCGACCCGCTCGCCGAAGCGGAACTTTACGAGCATTTCGGTGCGCTGACGGCGGGGAAGACCGCCCTGTTCATCTCCCACCGCCTGTCGAGCTGTCGGTTCTGCGACCGCATCCTCGTCTTTTCGGCGGGAAAACTGGTCGAGCAGGGGACCCACGAGGCGCTGATGCGGGACCCGAACGGGGTCTACGCGACCCTCTGGGACGCCCAGGCGAGCCAGTACGAATCCTGAAAGAAAAAATGCTGTGCGGAAAACCCCGTACAGCATTTCTTTTTTATGTCGGTCGTCAAACGTCGGTCGCACCGCTATCCGGAACGGTCGTGATCTCGTTCAGCGTGGTTTCGCCGATCTGCATAACGCCGTCCTCCGGGAAGGAGAGCGCAAAGGGGAGCGGCTGACCGCTCGGGAGCAGGAGCGCACTTGCATTTCCGTTCGCGTCCGTGCGAGCGGGCAGATAGAGATCGACCGACACGTCCGTTTCGTCGTAAAAATCGATCTCCACCCAGGAAAAATCGGTGCCGTTCTCATAGAACAGGATCCGTTCGCACTGATAGAGCTCCGGCTCCTCCAATTCCTCCAGATGCAGTCCGAAGCAGTCGATACTGCCGTCCGCGTTCGTCGTGTACGCGTCCTCCCCGGCGGGAGCGCCGTTATAGAAGAAGGAAAGCGTTTCCCCGTCGTCCCGGACTTCGACCGACGTCGCGGACAGTTGGACGCTGCCGTCCGAATAGACGGTCGCGTAGAGCGTGTCGTCCGCACTCGCGTAGTACGAGGCGTCCGGCAGGTCGAAATTCCCGTCGTCGAACATCCCGAGCGACGGATACGCGGTCAGCAGCGCTTCCGTCAGTTCGTCAAGGTCCACGTCCTCCAACGGAATGGCGTTTTCCGGCATCGTCACGCTGGTTTCCCCGGGCGTGAACGCGTACGTACATTGGAAACCGACCGCAAACAGTTCCGAACCGGAGGCTCGCAGGTCCAGCTCGCCCGTACTTGCGCCGTCCTCTTGCACCGTGAAACTGCCGTTCGCGGTCAGCGGAATGCTGAACGAGGAGCCGTCCTCGGTCCGTGCGGTGAACGTCATCGAGCCGTCCAGCGAGAGGGTCTGCTCGTCCGCTTTGGACAGGGTCAGCTTGCTTTCGCCGGTGAAGGAATCGGCGAAGCGGACCGTGCTTTCGCAGGTCAGCGCGCCGTCCGTCGCCGTGACCGCACCGTCGAACGAGAGGGTCTGCCCGTCGGACGTCAGTTCGCCGTGCGACGTGATCTTGTCCTCGCCTTCCCACTTCGCGCCGCAGGCGAGTTTCACCGCCTCGTCCGCGTCGCCGACGTTCGCCGTCAGGTCCAGTTCCGTCGGGCGGTCCTGCACGGTTTTCAGCACGAAGGACAGGTCGCCCGCCTGCGCAAACACGGTGTTCGCCGTTTCGGACGTGTCAGACGTGTCGGACGTTTCGTCCTCCCGCTTCAGCCCGAGCGTGTAGGTGACCGTGTCGCCGTCCTCCTCGAGCAGCAGGTAATCCCCCTCGGCGGTCGCTTCCCCGGCAAGCCCGTCGAACCATTCGGACAGGCTTTGGGAGCCCTCGTCGGTTTCCGCCGTCGTGGGAAGCAGGATCGGGGGTTGTTCAAACAGGTCGGGCAGGTAGAGGATACATTCCGCCGCAGACCGGTAGGTTTCCAGCCGTACCGTGTCCTCGCCGATCGCGGCGGTCAGCAGGGTGTAGAAATTTTCCTGGTTTTTGACGGTTTTGACCGTGACCAGCGGTTGGTCCGGGTCTATCAGATCCGGCTGCGGTTCGCCGAGTATGGAGAACTCGGTGCATTTCACCGCCGCCTCCGCCGTCCCAGACGTCGCCGTACGGTTCGGCAGTTCGCCGAACGCGGTCTGCGCGATCCCGCCGTCGGACGAAAGCGTCTGCAGCGCGGACGCGAACCGCTCGCCGTTGGACGGCGCGACGGACGCTTCCGACGAATCGACCGCTTCGCCGTCGGATTCCTCCGAGCGGGAGCAAGCCGCTATCCCGACGCACAGGCAGACGCACAGCAGCAGCGCCAGCGGTCGTTTCAGGTTCAGTCGCATAGGGGTACCTCCCATTGGGTCTCAAACTGCCTTCAGTATAGCACGAACCGACCGTTTTGTCAAGGGGAAAGCCGAGAGCAAAACAGGTTGACGCCCGTTCGGGTGGGCACGGAAAAAGAAAACGGCGACGGAGTCGCTGCCGTCGCCGTGATTTCGCTTGCCCCTCGAAATAATATTTCACCCGTCGAGCAGTTCCTCGGCGGCACGGCGGACCGTGTCGGTCACCTGCACGCCCCCCATGATGCGGGCGAGTTCCTCGACCCGTTCGTCGCGGTCGAGCAGCCGGACCTCCGTTTCGGTCCGCCCGTCCCGTTCCCGCTTGGAAATGCGGTACTGGCAGTTCGCACGCGCAGCCAGTTGGGAGGCGTGCGTGACGCAGAAGATCTGCCGCCCGCCGTCGGCGAGCTGTCGGAGCATTCGCCCGATCTTTTCGTTGGTCTTGCCGGAGATGCCGGCGTCGATCTCGTCGAACAGAAGCGTCGGGATCCGCTCGGCGTCCGCAAGTACGGTCTGCAGGCAGAGCATGATGCGCGAAAGTTCGCCGCCCGACGCGATCTTCCCGATCGGGCGCGGCTCCTCGCCTGCGTTCGCACTGACCAGAAAGCAGATCGCGTCCCCGCCGTCCGGGGTTGTCTCCCCGGCGTCGACGCGGATGTCGAACCGCACGCCCGGCATATCCAGTTCGACGAGCGCTTCCCGCACCCGTTCGGCGAGCCGCTGCGCCGCCTTTTCCCGCGCATCGTGCAGAGCCGCCGCCTTTTCCCGCAGGAGGGACTGCTTTTCCCGCAGCGCTTTCTCCTGCGTTTCGCGGTCCGCGCCGCTGTTCTCCAGCGCTTCCAGGTCCCGCGTGACCGTTCGCAGTTTTTCGACCAGTCCCGCTTCGTCCGTGCGGTACTTCCGCTCCAGCCCCGCCAGCAGTTCCAGCCGATCCTCGACGGCGCGCAGCCGCCCCGCGTCCTGCTCCTGCCCGGCGGCGTAGGGACGCAGGGTTTCCGCGATGTCGCCGAGTTCCGCGAACGCGTCCTCCAGCCTGTCCCGCAGGGAGGAAAGCTCCCCGCCCTGCTGCGTCTGTTCGGGCAGTACCCCGCACAGACGGCTGACCGCCTGCCGCGCCGAACGCACCAGCGACGCCGCCGAACGCTCCCCGCCGTACAGCGCTTCATACGCTTCCGACGCGTTTTCGGCGACCTTTTCGCTGTTCGCGAGCAGCGCGTGTTCGGCGAGCAGGTCGGCTTCCTCGCCGATCCGCAGCTTCGCCCGCCGCAGTTCGTCCGCCTGGTAGACCAGCAGATCCCGTTTTTCGGACAGTTCCCGTTCCAGAGCCTCCAGCGCGTCGCAGGTCTTGCGCAGTTCCCGACATTCCGCGTACACTTCGCGGTATTCTTCCAGCAGCGCGTCGTTTCCTGCGAACGCGTCGAGCAGTTCGCGCTGCTTCTCTTCGCCCGCGAGGGTCTGGGTGTCCTGCTGTCCGTGCAGGGTCAGCAGCAGTCCCGCCGCCTCCCGCAGGCGCGAAAGCGGGACCGCCCGCCCGTTGATCCGCGCAACGCTGCGCCCATCGGTCGTCAGCCGCCGCTGCAGGAACAGCGTCCCGTCCTCGTCCGGGGACGCGTCCAATTCGCGCAGCGCGTCGAGCGCCGACGCAGGCGGCAAAAACATCCCCTCGACCAACGCGTAATCCTCGCCGGTTCGGATCAGTTCCTTCGCGGCGTTCCCGCGTGACCCGCAGAGCAGACCGATGGAATCGATCAGAATGCTTTTCCCGGCGCCGGTTTCCCCGGTGAAGGCGCAGAATCCCGACGCCGGCTCCAGATCCAGCCGGCGCAGGAGGGCGATGTTTTCAATGTGCAGCGAAAGTAACATACCGCCTTAATCCGTTTCTTTCAGGATCAGCGACGTGAGCAGTCCGCAGATCTCCGACGCGTCCTGCGCCGTTCGCGCCACGATCAGCAGCGTGTCGTCCCCGGCGAGCGTCCCGACGCAGTTCACCTGCGGCATCGCGTCCACCGCGGCGCCGACGGCGCTGCCCATGCCGACGTGCGTCTTGACGACGACGAGGTTCCCCGCCGCCTCCGCGCACAGCGCAGCCTGCTGCAGGATCGGGATGAAGGCGTCCTCCTCCGACGGGAGGGGGAGCTGCTGACGGTAACGGGACTTTCCGTCCGCTTCCGTCACCTTGATAAGGTGCAGGTCGCGAATGTCCCGCGAGATGGTCCCCTGCGTGACGGCGAATCCGTCCTGCCGCAGCCGTTCGACCAGTTCCTCCTGCGTTTCGATACGGTTTTCCCGGATCAGCTGCAGCAGAGCCTGTCGGCGATCGTTCTTGATTTTCATGTGTGTTCGCTCCTTTCATGTGCGTGTCGTTCAGATACGTCGGAAGTGGGCGAGGTATTCTCGGTTCCCGTCCCCGCCCGTCAGGGGAGAGGGGAGGGTCTGCAGGAGGCGCAGCCCGTTCGCCTCCGCTGCCGTTGCCAGATCCTTTTCGAGTGCGCGGAACAGCCGTCCGTCCGGGTCGCGCACGATCCCGCCTTTGCCGATGTGCGCCCGACCGACCTCGAATTGGGGCTTGATAAGCGTCAAAACCGGCTTCCCCGGTTCCAGAAGCGACGAAACCACGGGATAGAGCAGCCGCTGCGAGAGGAAGGACACGTCGACCGTGACCAGGTCGAGCGGACGGTCGAAGTCCGCCGGTCGAAGCCCCCGCGCATTGGTGCGTTCGCGGCAGCACACCCGTTCGTCCCGCCGCAGGCGTTCGTCCAGCTGGGACCTGCCGACGTCGACGGCGTAGACGTACGCCGCGCCATGCTGCAGCAGGCAGTCGGTGAATCCGCCGGTCGAAGCGCCGACGTCCAGCGCCGTGCAGCCCCGCACGTCCAGCGAAAACCCGTCGATCGCCGCTTCCAGCTTGTAGCCGGCACGGGAAACGTAGCGCGTCCGCGGCAGTTCGACCGTCAGCGCCGTCCCGTCCTCGATCAGCAGGGACGGCTTGCGCAAAACTTCGCCGTTTCGCGTCACCCGCCCTTCCGCGATCGCCTCCGCCGCCTTGCTGCGGCTGGGAAAATAGCCGTTCGCGGTCAGGTAGACGTCCAGCCGTGCGCTCATGCGTCCCCCTTCGCGAACGCCGCGATCTGCTCCGGCAGGAAGCCGCGTTCGCCGTAAAGCGCCGCGTTCGCGCCGTGCAGCGGCAGTTCGCCGTCGATCGCACGCAGGCGGAAGGCGTGCTTGTCCGTTTCGCCGCACTGCGCGCACCGTGCGATCAGCCGCTCGCCGAATCCGCCGGTCCGCACGCCCTCCTCGAGCACGCAGACCCGTTCGGCGTTTCCGAACAGACCGCAAAGCGCCTCAAATTCCGCATCCGAAAGCGGGAACAGCTTCATCGCCCGCACGACGCGGACCGTTTGCCCCCCGTCCGCGAGCAGTTCCGCCGCACGGCAGACGTTTTCGGTCAGCCGCCCGTAGGTCAGCAGCACGACCGACGGCTCCGCCCCGGCTTCGCCGAAATCCGCACGGAAAAGGTCGCCGAACCGCTCAAAACGCCCCGAAAAGCTCCCGCATTCCGTCCCCTTCGGGTACCGCACGGCGGCAGGACCGGGGCAGTCCACCGCACGTTCGAGACACTCCCGCAGTTCCGCGAGGCTGTCCGGGGCGAACAGCGTCCAGCCGGGGAGCTGCCCGAGGAACGCGACGTCGAACAGACCGTGGTGGGTCACGCCGTCCGGACCGACCAGCCCCGCACGGTCGAGCGCAAGCACGATCGGCAAGCCCTGTATGGCGCAGTCGTGC
>CANQVQ010000091.1 GCA_947627335.1 uncultured Clostridia bacterium
TACGACGTCTACGAAGACCACGTCGTCCTGACCGGCTACAAGGGCGAATCCACCTATGTGACCGTGCCGGACACGCTCGACGGTCTGCCGGTGACGGTCATCGGCGGACTTGCCTTCTACTACGGCAAGCCGGTCGAAAACGTCAAGCTCCCGTCCACCGTGACCGAGCTTGCCGAGAACGCGTTCTACTACTGCCGTTCGCTCAAGCACCTCGAGCTGCCGGATTCCCTGGTCACGCTCGGCGACAAGTGCTTCTCGTGGTGCTCGTCGCTGACCGCCCTGACGCTCCCGTCCGGCGTGACCGAACTTCCGGACTACTGCTTCAACGAATGTTCCGGGCTGGAGTGGCTGACCCTGCCGGACGGCGTCACGTCCGTCGGCGTGCGGGCGTTCTCCGGCTGCAAACTGCTTGCGAAGGTGTCGTTCGGGAGCTCGCTGACCTCCGTCGGTGCGCTGGCGTTCCGCGACTGCGTTTCCCTGCCGGTGCTGACCCTGCCCGGGGGATGTACGGTCGGACGCGACGCGTTCCTCGGCTGTGCGGAATCCTTCGGCGTCGTCACCGTGCGGGATTCGGTCTGCTGGCAGGCGCTCTGGAACATGGGCGTCCCCGTCGGCACGAGCGAAACCACCCTGACGCGCAACCCCAACCCCGTGGACCCCGACGAATCGAACGTCTCCGAAACCTCCGACACTTCCGAAACGTCCGATACCACCACCGAAACGACCGCGACAGAATAAAGAAAAAAAGGACTGGCGACAAAGCAACATGGAACCGCTTTCTTTGAACGTTTTACGGGAAAAATTCCTCTCCTTCTTCGAGAGCAAGGGGCATCTGCGCCTCGACTCCTTCCCGCTCGTCCCGCAGGACGACAACTCGCTCCTGCTGATCAACGCCGGCATGGCGCCGCTGAAGAAGTACTTCACCGGGGAAAAACTGCCTCCGCGCAAGCGCGTGACGACCTGCCAGAAGTGCGTGCGCACGCTGGACATCGACAACGTCGGCAAGACCGCCCGCCACGGCACGTTTTTCGAGATGCTCGGCAACTTCTCGTTCGGGGACTACTTCAAATCCGAAGCCATCCCGTGGGCGTGGGAATTCCTGACGCAGGTGCTGGAAATTCCGGCGGACCGGCTCTACCCGAGCGTCTACGTCGAGGACGACGAAGCGATCGAGGTCTGGGAGAAAGTCGGCGTCCCGCGTGAGCGCATCACGCGGCTCGGCAAGGAGGACAACTTCTGGGAGATCGGCTCGGGTCCGTGCGGTCCCTGCTCGGAGATTTATTTCGACCGTGGCGAAGCGTACGGCTGCGGCAAGCCGACCTGCGGTGTCGGCTGCGACTGCGACCGCTTCATCGAGATCTGGAACATCGTGTTCACGCAATTCGAGGGCGACGGCGAGGGGAACTACGTCCGTCTCGCCCACCCGAACATCGACACCGGCATGGGGCTGGAACGTCTCGCCTGCGTCATGCAGGGGGTCGGCAACCTGTTCGAGGTGGACACGGTGCGCAACATCATGGCGAAGGTGTGCGAATTTGCGGGCGTGACCTACGGCGCGTCCGCGTCGGCGAACGACGTGTCCCTGCGCGTCATCACCGACCACATCCGCACGGCGACCTTCCTGATCGGCGACGGCGTCCTGCCGTCCAACGAGGGACGCGGGTACATCCTGCGTCGGGTCCTGCGCCGTGCGGCGCGGCACGGGCGTCTGCTCGGCATCGAAGGACCGTTCCTGTCCGAACTCTGCGAAACCGTCATCCGCGAGAACGCGGGCGCCTACCCCGAACTGGTCGAGCGGCGGGACTACATCCGCCGGATCATCGGCATCGAGGAGGAGCGCTTCCGCCAGACGCTGGACGCGGGGCTGTCCATCCTCGAAAAGATGATCCGCGACGCGAAGTCCGACGGCAAAACCGTCCTCGACGGTGCGGACAGCTTCCGCCTCTACGACACGTTCGGCTTCCCGATCGACCTGACGCGGGAGATCGTCGCCGAGCACGGGCTGTCGCTGGACGAAGCGGATTTCCAAGCCCGTATGCAGGCGCAGAAGCAGCGTGCGCGGGATGCGCGTCTCGCCATGGGCGACGTGAGCTGGGCGGACGATTCGGTCGGCGGCGTGGACAAGACCCGTCCGACGACCTTCGTCGGCTATGAAAACGACTCCGTTTCGACCGAGATCCTCTCCCTGATCAAGGACAACGAGCCTGTCTCCGTCCTGTCCGGCGGCAAGGCGGTCGCGGTGCTGGCGGAAACGCCGTTCTACGCCGAAATGGGCGGTCAGGTCGCCGACGTGGGCGAAATTCGTCAAGGCGAAAACGTTTTCCGCGTCGAGCAGGTCAAGCGGACCGCCGAAGGGGTCTACCTGCACTTCGGCGAGGTGGTTTCCGGCTCGCTTTCGCTCGGCGTCTGCGACGCGTCCATCGATTCCGTCCGCCGTGACGCGATCCGGCGGAACCATTCGTCGGTCCACCTCCTGCAGGCTGCCCTGCGGCAGGTCCTCGGCGAGCACGTCCGGCAGGCTGGCTCCTACGTCGACGAGAGCAAGGCACGTTTCGACTTCTCCCACCCGGTCGCGATGACCTCCGACGAGCTTTCGCAGGTCGAAACGCTGGTCAACCAGGCGATCCTGCGCGGGGACGAGGTCGTGACCGAGATCATGACGCCGGACGAAGCGCGTGCGCAGGGCGCGATGGCGCTCTTCGGCGAAAAGTACGGCGACGAGGTACGCGTCGTCTCGATGGGGGACTTCTCCAAGGAGCTCTGCGGCGGCACGCACGTCGCCAACACGGCACGCGTCGGGATGTTCCGCATCCTGTCCGAGTCGTCGGTCGCCGCCGGCGTACGGCGCATCGAAGCGGTGACCGGCTTCAATTCCCTCGAGAAGGCGCGTGAAAGCGACGCGCTCCTGCATGGTCTCCAATCCGCTCTCAAAGCGGCGGGTGTGGACGACATTCCCCACCGCGTCGAGGCGCTCCAGTCCGAGCTGCGCGACCGCAAGCGTGACCTTGAACGTTTGGAACTCTCGAGCATTTTGACCGCCGCCCGTGCGGCAGTCGCGAGCGGAACACCGGTCGGTCCCGTCCTGCTCGCCTGCGCCCAGGTAAACGGCGGCGCGTCGATGGACGCCCTGCGGTCCGCCGCGGACACGGTCGCTTCGGAGTCGCCGTTCGCCGTAGTTGTACTCGCCTGCGAGCGCGACGGGAAAGTCCAGCTCGCCGCCGCCTGCGGCAAGGACGCGCTCGCCGCCGGCGCGCACTGCGGGAAGCTGCTCAAGGCCGTTTCGCCCATCGTCGGCGGCGGCGGCGGCGGACGACCCGACAGCGCCACCTCCGGCGGCAGGAACCCCGCCGCCATCCCCGACGCCCTCTCCGCCGCCCTCGCCGTCCTGCAGGACCAGCTCGGCGCGTAGGGACTACGCGGGTACGAAAGGCACACGGAACACGGCGGTACGCGAAGTACACGGAGTACGAGAGTACGGGAGTACGAAAGGAACGTGCGGGGGTTGTGACAACCCCCGCGCCCCCACAGTCTGGGGGGAATTATAATAGGATAGCGCGAGAGAAAACCCTCCCCGTTTGTCCATCCCCCTTCCCGCGACCCCCAAATTCGCCTGACTGCTCTCGCAGTCCACGCCCCCAATTTAGGGAAATGCCTCGAAGGCGGAAAAAACGGACCCACCACAAAAGGGTCCGTTTTTTTGTAAAATAAATTTGCAAGTGAGCCGTCGTGAAATTATAGCGAAGTCTCGACTTTTTTCCGCTTCCAAGCTGGACAATAGCGACCTCGTTCCCCGTCCCCTTATCCTCACACCCCATTTCACGCGAATTTCCCCTTGCGGCTCATGCAACGACCCGCATTTTCCCTGTTTTTCGCTTCATCCTGCTAAATTGGCAAAGCAAATGGGAAAAATCATGGAAATTCGTTCAGATTTTTCACCCCACAGCCCCCCAATTTTTCGCCCTTCCCAGTGCCCCCCAAATTCGCTAGGCTCCTATCGGAGCCATCGCCCCCAATTTAGGAAAGCGCCTAAAAAGGTACAATTGCGGGTCATCCGTGACCCGCATTTGCCGCTTTCCGGCAAATCGTGGAAAAGTTCGCACCCCCGCGCCCCCGCAGTCTGGGGATGTTATAGAAAGCAAGCAAAAGGGAGAACCTCCCCCGTTTGCCCACCACCCTTATCGTCTTTCCCCGTTTTACTCGAATTTCCATTTGCGGGTCAAACAACGACCCGCATTTTCCCTGTTCTTCGCTTCATCCTGCTAAATTAGCAAAGCAAACGAGAAAAATCATGGAAATTCGTTCGGATTTTCAACCCCTCTGCCCCCCAATTTCCGCCCTTCCCAGTACCCCCAAATTCACGCCCTTCCCGACGTCCCCCATTTCACGCGAATTTCCCCTTGCGGTTCAACCACCGACCCGCATTTTCCCCTTTTCTGCGCTTTAGTCTGCTAAATCGATAAACCGAACAGAAAAATCACGCAAATTCGTCCGTTCCCTACCCCCTCTCTCCTCTCTCCCCCTTCCCCCTCCCACACTTCACCGTGTTAAACCAATAAACCGACCAACCAAACTCCCCTCCCCCACCTCCACCCCAACACGAAAAAACGCCCTGCGGCGCACAAAAGTGACGCAGGGCATTCGTTTTTCCGCCGGATTCAATGACCGCAGCAGTTATCCTTCTTCAATGACCGCAGCAGTTATCCTTCTTCAGATTCCCTTCCGCATACGGATAGAACTCCGAAACCGGGAAATTCATCTTCCCGAACACACTGCACGGGTCGGAGCTGTCGTTCGCGGGCGTGCTGTCCTTTTCGGGGAGCACGAAATGTGCCGCCGGCAGGACGAGCTGGACCGTCCGCTCCATACGGACGACGGAGAACAGACCGATACTGACGTACACGGCGTTGGTGCCGATCCCGTCGAGGAACTCGCCGTCAAAGCGGGCGCGGACGCGCTCGGGGATATTGTCGGCGTTCATGCAGCAATGCCCGAAGTGGCAGCATTTGTCCTTGACCTTCACGTCGAGGCAGATCGGCGACGCGACCTCGAGCGTCACGGTCGGCAGCGTGGACGTCTCGTTGCACTTCAGCTTGCACGGGTCGACGCAGAAACCGTCGTTTTCCGGGTCGGACTGGAACACGGACACGTTCTTCTCGCTCCCGTACAGCACGATCTTCTTGTCGAAGGCGCAAAGCCCCTTGACGATCTGGCTGTGCCCGTTGCAGACGCAGCACTCCAGCGTCACGCAGAAGAAGTACCGGATCGTCACCTGATAGAACCCACGGTTGAACGGGACGGTATCCAGCGAGATGTTCGCGTAGATGACCTCCACGTCGGTGCAGCGCACGGCGGTCGCACGGTCGACGACTTCCTGCGCACGGTCGCAAAGATGGACCCGCAGGTCCTCCAGGCAGTCCTTATCTCTCGCCGAGTCGAAAATTTTATTCACGCTCACGCAGCAAAGCTGTTCCGGCTTGCCGCAGAGACCGCCGAGCGGCGACGAGCAGCCGCCCTGCTGGTTGTTTCTTTCCATCAAAATATCCTCCTTGCCTGTTTCGATAAGGGGTCCTCGACGCCCTATCACTAACCATTCTATGCAAAAAAAGCGAAAACGCTCTTTACAAATCCCCCGAAACGGTGTATAATATTCCAAAACAGACGGAAAGGATGTGGACGCGGTGCGGGAGGACGGGACGCGATCCCCGCAAAAGACGCTTTTCTCCGTCGCGGTGCTGCTGCTGTGCCTGCTGACGATGGTTTTGCTCTGCGTCGGCGCTCTGCACGTCCTGCTGCGCCAGGGGCAGGAGGTGGAAGTGTCGGTCGAGACTTCCGGCGAGCAGTTCACGGAAAGCGTCACGGTCACCCTGCGCAACGTCCTCGGCATGGACATCCTGATCGACGAGCAGGAGAACTCCTGCGCGATGCTCCAGCGTCGCGTCGGCAACGTCTGGGAAAACGTCAGCGAGATCCGCTTCGTGCAGGAGGACAGTGCCGCCCTCTCGGCGAAGTACGGCGGGATGTACGCCCACCTCGCCCCCGGCGGCGAACTGCTCTACGAATTGAACGGCGAGCAGATCAACAGCCTCCCCGGCGGCGAATACCGCATCGCGATCCGCTACATCAGCGAAAAGGCGTACACCGATTACCTCAACGCCCGTGCCCGCGAGATCGAAACCTCCCTCGACCTCGCCCTCCTGCTCGATTCCTCCGGCGACCCGTCCGACCCTCCGTCCGGCGACACGTCCGACACTGCTTCCACCGAAACAACCTCCGAAACCACCTCCGACACCGCCTCCAGCGACCTTTCCGGTGACACGTCGGATACCCCGTCCGATACTACCCCCGCCGACACCTCTGCCGACACCTCGAGCGGCACTTCCGCCGACACCTCGAGCGACACCTCCGCCGACACCTCGAGCGACGCTTCCGCCGACCCCTCGAGCGACGC
>CANQVQ010000092.1 GCA_947627335.1 uncultured Clostridia bacterium
ACGTTGCAGCCACGCGCATTGAGCGAGCGGACGATGTTGAGCTTGATCCCGCAATCGACGGCGACGACGTTGTAGCGGTGGTCGGGCGTGCGGGAGAACCACCGCTTGCGGCAGCTCACGCGGCTGACCGCGTCGCGTCGCACCGGCGCTTCGGCGATCCGGCGCAGCCCCTCCTCGACCGACGTTTCCGCGTTCGTCAGCAGCACCCGACGGCTCCCGAGGTCGCGAATGGAGCGGGTGAGCCTGCGGGTGTCCACCCCCTGCACGCCCGGCACGTCGTACTCCTCGAGGATCTCCGACAGCGTCTTGATGCAGCGGAAGTTGGACGGCAGGTCGTTGTATTCGCCGACGATCAGTCCGCCGATGGTCGGAGTCCGCGTCTCGAAATCCTCCTCGGTGATGCCGTAATTGCCGATAAGCGGGTAGGTCATGACGACCGCCTGGTCGGTGTAGGACGGGTCGGACACGATCTCCTGGTAGCCCACCATGGAGGTGTTGAACACGATCTCGCAGACCCGTTCGACGTCCGCGCCGAACCCGTACCCGAAGTAGACGCTCCCGTCCTCGAGGATAATCTTGCGGTCAAAGGGTTTCATAGGGAACCTTCCTTTCTTCTGTGAACAGCCGTCCGTTGACGGCGGTCGCGAGCCAGCGCCCGTAGACGGTCCGCCCGTCGAACGGCGTGCTTTTCCCGCGTGAAACGAACCGCTCGGCGGAGATCGTGAACGGCGTTTCGACCTCGAACAGCGTCCAGCCGGGGTCGGACGGGATGCCGAACCGCCTGCGAGGGTTGTCCGACAGCAGCTTCGCCAGCTCCCCGACGGACAGCGTGCCCGTGCGGACCAGCCCCGTATACAGCACCGGGAACGCGACCTCCAGCCCGCTCACCCCCATCGGGCTGCCCTTCAGCCCGCGAGCCTTCTCCTCCGGCGTGTGCGGTGCGTGGTCGGTGGCGATCATGTCGATCGTGCCGTCCCGCAGTCCCGCGAGCAGCGCCTGACGGTCCGCCTCGGTGCGGAGCGGTGGGTTCATCTTGAACCGCCCGTCCTCCTGTAAGTCGTCCTCGGTCAGCAGCAGGTAGTGCGGTGCGGTCTCGCAGGTCACGTCCAGCCCCTCCGCTTTCGCTTTGCGGATCAATTCCACGCTCTCCTTCGCCGAGACGTGGCAGACGTGGTAGCTTGCGCCCGTTTCGCGCACCAGCCGCAGGTCGCGCCCGATCTGGCGGTACTCGCTCTCCGACGGGATCCCGGGGTGTCCGTGTTCCCTCGCGTAGCGCCCGTCGTGGAGATACCCGCCATGCAGCAAAGTCTCGTCCTCGCAGTGTGCCGCGATCAGCCTGCCGAGCTTCTTCGCTTCCCGCATCGCGTCCCGCATCAGGTCGCCGTTCTGCACGCCCCGCCCGTCGTCCGAAAAGGCGCAGACGGATTCCACCATGCCCGCGAGGTCGGCGAGTTCGCCGCCCTTTTCGCCCTTCGTGATCGCACCGTAGGGGTAGACCGGGACGGTCGCCGTTTCGCGGATCCGCGCCAGCTCGACTTCGAGCGTTTCCGGTCCGTCCGGCACCGGGTCCAGGTTCGGCATCGCGCACACCGCCGTGTAGCCGCCGCGGCACGCCGCCATGCTCCCAGTGGCGATCGTCTCTTTATAAGAATACCCCGGCTCGCGAAAATGCACGTGCACGTCGCAGAAGCCGGGGAGAACGAGATACGGTCCGAGGGAAACCGGTTCGCGGTCGCCCAACCGTTCAAATGCACGCACCGCCTCCGCACAGCGGGGGTCGGGCAACAAAAAACGAAGGTCGCTCCGTTTCATGCCGGCGAGGCGCCTCCTTCCCGTTTTGTCGTTTTCCGGTTTTTTCTATTGTAGCACTCCGCGCCGGAATTGTCAAGGGGTTGCGTGGATTTTTTTCGCGAGGGTTTTTTGAGGGGGGTACGAGGGGTACGGTGGGGGTTGTGCTGTTCGCAAAAAATCTTTGATTTTTGCGAACGACCCCACACCCCCGCAGCGCGAAATCGACCCTGTCGATTTCGGGGTCTGTATAGAAAAAACCTCCCTGCCTCGGGGTTCGCGTTCGGTCGTTCGATATTTGTTTGGTTTTTTATCGACCCGTCTCGGGGGTTTCGTTTGGCGCTTACTCGGTTTTTGCCTTCGCGACCCGCAGTTCACCGGCTCCCAAGGCTTGCCGCAAGCGGCAAGCCGACCCGCACCCAATCTTCGTGTGGGATCATATACATTGAAAATCACAAGCGAAAATCTGCGGGAACGCCGTTTTCTGATGCGCACCCAAACTCTGCGAAAACCTTTCCCGCACAGAATGACGCCAAATCTGCGGACATGCGCCGCAGATTTGGCACCTTAAGAGAAAACCGGCGAAGGCGGCGTCAGCATTGGCGCAAGCCGAGCCGGTTTTCGACGAGGGGGGAGCCTTCGAGGGGGGAACACAGAGCTAGATGGTGCGTAGCACCGGCGACGCGATTGCGGTCCCCCCTCGAAAAATGAAAAGCACGGGGGAGAAAACTCCCCCGTGCCGAAGGGTATTTCAGAATCGAATCAGATCACTTGCGAACCTTGACCGCGATCGCAACGCCCGCGATCGAGACGACCGCGATCACCGCGAAGCAAAGCAGTCCGGCGTCGCCCGAAGCGGGTTTGCTGCTCTCGGCAACGCTGGCGGTGCTGCTGGCGGCACTGCTGGCAGTGCTGCTCGCCGTGCTGCTGGCGGCGTTGCTCGCCGTGCTGCTGGTAGCGGCGCTTTCGGTCGCGCTGCTGGCAGCGGCGCTGCTTTCCGTCGTGCTGCTGGTAGCGGCGCTTTCGGTCGTGCTGCTGGTGGCGGTGCTTTCGGCGGCACTGCTGTCCGCTTCGCTGCTTTCGGGTTCGTCGCCGGCATTCCCGGATTCGACGCCCATCGCCTCGAACTCGGTGACGAAGATCCAGCCGTTACGAACGACACGGACTTCGATATACTGCGCCTCGACCGGCGTATCCAACTTCTGGCTCACAGCCACAGCCGTAGCTTCTTTGTCGTCCTTCGCAGCGATCGCGTCGCCGAGGGACTTCGCATCGTTGCCGTCCATATCGGCGACCGTGAAGTACTGAACGGTCATGTTCGTCGCGCCGATGCCGGCGCCGAGCTTGGAGGAACCGACCCACAGTTTCAGTTCGGAAAGCGAATAGGTCTTGCCGAGGTCGATCCGCAGCCAGGCGTACCCGAGTTCCTTATATTCGGGGCTGCCGCCTTCGGTGATGCCGCTGAAGCCCATGAAGACCTTATCGTAGTACAGTTCGCCCGTGGTATCCGGGGAAACGTCGGTCTTGCCGTCGGTCAGCGTGACGCCGCCTTCGTCCGGGTAGTTGGGAGTGCCTTCATCGGACCAAACGTATTTGCCGTCATCCGTCTTGACCTGGCAGAACAGCGGAGTGGTCTTGTAGGACTTTCCGGCGGCGACGTTGGTCGGCTCCGCAGCGGAAGTCAGCAGAGCGCCGACCGCGAAAAGCATGGTGCACGCAAGAAGAAGTGCTGCAATTCTTTTCATGATAGAATCCCTTTCAGTTTATATTTTTCTGTTCACAGTATACCACAGGTCATGCGCCTTGTCAATAGGTTTTCTTCATTTTTGTGACGAAAATTTGTACGAAATTTTTCCCTTTTGCGTTTGCCCGAAAATGCGAAGCGTTTACAGATTTACATATCCCCCCGAGAGAAGCGTAAGCGCAAAAAAAAGAGCATTTTCACCCTGCTGGAGTGAAAACGCCCTTTTTTCCCCGAGAAAATAACCTGCTTTTATGAATGCGGATTATTTATGCTCTCTTCGCCGCGAAGCACTCGCTGCAAAGGACCGGTCTGTCCGTCGTCGGCTGGAAAGGAACGCGAGCGACTTTCCCGCACTGCGCACAAACCGTCTCAAACATTTCTCTGGGCGCTTTGGCAGCGTTTTTCTTTGCATCTCTGCAAGCTTTGCAGCGCTGAGGCTCGTTTTGGAAGCCTTTTTCCGCATAGAATTCCTGCTCACCGGCGGTGAACACGAACTCGTTGCCGCAGTCTTTGCAAACCAAAGTCTTGTCTTGGTACATTTGCCTACTCCTTGTTTCGATTTTTTCTATAATATCCCGCGTCCGCTTTCGCGCCAACGCGGTCTATTACCGCTTTTGAGAAATGCCCGCAACGGTTCACGCAAGCAGCGTCCGCAGCTTCCGACGCGACCGGCAGACGGCGTTCTCCACCGCCTTTTCCGGCCTGCCGAGCGCCTTCGCCACTTCCGAGCAGCTTTGCCCGGCTAAGTACCGCTCAAACACCGCACGTTCAAATGCGGAAAGCCCGGAAAGCGCCCGCGCATACAGCAGCGAACTGCTTTCGCGGTCGATCACTTCGCTTTCCGGCGAGGACACGACGACTTCCGGCGTCTCTTCGAGCGGGACCGACGGCGCGCTTTGCCGCCGATACTTCCGCACCGCGCTGACCACGCTGTTCCCCACGCACGCCGACGCATACGTCGAAAACGAGGACGACACCCCGTCGTACGTCCGCACCGCCTTCAGAAGCCCGATCAGCCCTTCCTGGAACAGGTCCTCCGGGTCCGCGTCCGCCCCCGTCAGCTTCGCCAGCGAACGGGAGACGTGCCAGTACACCAAACGACGGTAGGACGCGGCAAGCGCGGCAAAAGCATCATCATCGCCGGCACGCGCACGGGAAACGAGCGCCGCTTCCGCGGCGTCCTGACGCGAACACCCCGCCCGGGGCGCTTCCGAAAACGACCTCAAACGGGCATCACCGACCTGCCTTCATATTCTTAAGTGGGGATTATAGTAAGTATTATACTCAACTTTTCATCTTTGTCAACAGTTTTCTGAAAAAATTTATCATTTTTGTCGAAATCACCAAAGACGAGCTGCGGAATCTTAGTTTTCCGCACAGAGCTGTTGTACAATTTGTCGCATTTCGGGCATTTTTCGGGTAATATCCCTCGCAAGAGCCGTCTGGCATATGGCGCGAACCCTATTATGACGGGTTTTGTGGCACTTAAAATACACATCTCCGTCCAAATCGTCCTTCAAAAAGCGGGCGGAAAGCTCCAGCGTCAGCAGCAAAACCCCGTCGGGGAGGGTTTCCAGCTCGGTCGGGGTCAGAAATTTTCCGACCTCGGGCAGAAAACCTTGTGCAAACTGCGCAAAAGCGTCCAGATCCAGCCGGGCGTTCGCCCCGTCGTCGGAATCCTCCGGCAGGGTGTTGCAGGCGAAGCGGACGGCGTCGCCGAAATCGTGTCCCGCGAACCCGGGCATGACCGTATCCAGATCCAGTACGGCGAGCGGCTCGAACGTGGACGCGTCGAACATGACGTTGCTGCACTTCGTATCGTTATGCACGACGCGCACCGGCAGTTTCCCCTGCGCGTGCAGGCGGTCGTACAGGTCGATCCGCCCCGCCATGGACAGCAGTTCGTCGTAGACCTCGCGCACGTCCGCCAACCGTCCGCACACGTCCGCACGGGCGGAAGCGGCGAGGTCGGCGAAGCGCTTGGGGGTGTTGTGGAAATCCGGGATGGTCACATGGAGCTTTCCGACCGGGAAATCCGTGAGAAGCGCCTGAAAGCGGCCGAACGCCTGTCCCGTCCCGCGCAGCAGGCGGGGGTCCGGCTGGTCGGTCCCGAAGGAATCGTAGACGTAGGAGACCGCCCGGAAGCAGCCCTCCGGGAGGGTGTGAAAAAAGCTGCCGTCGCACTTGCGGTAGTAATGCAGGACGCGACGGTGCAGGTCGGTCACGCCCTGTGCGAGCAGCTTTTCCTCGATATGGGCGGTGACGGCGTAAGCGTTTTCGGCGACGTCCTCGGGCGACGCGAACACGCTGCGGTTGATGCGTTGGATGACATAGCGACGGTTGGTCCCGTCGGGCAGTGCGGTTACCAGAACGTAGGTATCGTTGATGTTGCCGCCGCACACGGCATGGTGGCGGACGTAGACGCCTTTAAGGGAGAATGCGCGGATCAGCTCGCCGAATACGGCGGGAGAGAGTTGATTCTGCACGGCATTGGTGCTCCTTCGTATTTGTTTATTTTTTAGATACGATCGACGAACCAGAACGGGTCCTCGCGGAGTTTCGCGTCGGCCTTCTCCCAGAGCGGTGCGCAGCGCATGAGGTGGCAGGGAGCCTGCAGGATGTTCCCGGTGCGCAGCTCGTCGCCGGTCAGCAGGTCCTCCATGCGGCGGTACTGCTGGGAGACGCCTTGGAAATCGTGGGCATAGCAGGGGCGGACGACGGTTTTGCCGGTTTCGTCGGTCAGTTCGTAGTCATAGCGGTCCTCGAACAGGTACGGCGGGCGGGAAAGCT
>CANQVQ010000093.1 GCA_947627335.1 uncultured Clostridia bacterium
CTGACGGTCACATATCCCGCTTCGATGATGCGCAGGTCCACGGACGAATACGGGCGTTCCCGCGAATTGGGCGTAAGGCTGGCTGCGACGGTCGGCGTCAGCACGGAAAAGGTCACGTCCCCGTCGGCGTTGCTGATGCCGGTGCTACTGCCCCGTCCGCCGCCGGTCAGGATGACCGTCGCGCCCTGCAAGACGGTCCCGTCCGCCTTTCGGATATTGACCACGAGGGTTCCTCTGTTTTCTGCCAAAATCGCGTCTCTCCTTTGCGGTTTGGTGCTTCGCCCCCGCTTTGGAGGGCTCTGTTACCACTATATGCGTCGACCGTGCGCTTTGTGCAGGCGGAAAGACGAAAAAAGCGGAACGCTATCCGTTTCGGCGGGAAGCATTCCGAACCGTGTATGGACTTTTTCGTTCGGGTGTGCTATCCTATAGACACGGTCGACCGAATCCACTCAAAAAAAGGAGAAATTTCCATGAACAACATCGGAGAAAAAATCGCGGAACTTCGCAGGGAACGGAAAATGACGCAGGAGGAACTTGCGGGCGTCATCGGCGTTTCCGCACAAACCGTCTCAAAATGGGAAAACAACGTCACGATGCCGGACATCCTGCTGCTCCCGATCATCGCGGGGATCTTCGAGGTGACGGTCGACGAACTGTTTTCCCTCGCGCCGAAACCCCAAAAGCAGCCCGCCCCGCTCGAGGAAACCCCGCTTGCGGTGTACGACGCCGTCCTCGAAACCATGTGGGCGTGGGACATAGAGAGCGAAGATGTGAATTTAAGGGACAGACTGTCCCAAAACCCCAAACAGCGTACCGGCTTTGTCTCCATGGTGCGCGGGGGCGTCTACGCCGATAAGGACATCGCATTGACCTACGTCGCCGACCCGAAGGATTCGCCGTCTCTCCTCGAAAACGAGGAAGCCGCCGCCTTCCTGCGCACGCTCGCGGACCCGGACGTGCGGAAGATCCTTCGCTACCTGCAGGAAAACCGTAGCGTCGCCTGCACGTTCCCCTCCGTCGGCGCGAAATGCGGGATCCCGGAGGAGAACGCCCGAAATGCCCTCGAAGCATTGGTCCGGTACAACCTGTCGCAAAAGCAGACGATCGACATGGGGACCGGCGAACGGATCGACGTTTACAGCCATTGGGGGACCCACAAGTTCCCGCTGCTGATCTATCCGCTGCTGACGCTCGCCGAACGGCTTTCGGATTTCCAGGAAAACTGGTGCGGCTTCCGCTGCTGACGCTCGTCGAGCGGCTTTCCGCGCAGCAGGAAAAGAGGCGGTTTTTCGCAGAACCGCCTCTTTTTTCGTGCATTTTTTCACTTTTTTACGCCATTTTGGCGAGCATATCCTTCGTAACTTCCGCGAACAGCGGCTGCCCGGCGAGGAAGCGCTCCAGCTCCTCGCAGACGTGCCGCCCGATCTTCTTCAGCCCGTTGTTCGCAAGCCCGGCGAGGTGCGGGGTCATGATGACGTTCGGCAGACTGCGCAGCGGATCGTCCGCGGCAGGCGGCTCCGGGTCGTACACGTCGAGGCAGGCGTACTTCAGGTTGCCCGCCTTCATGTGCGCGTACAGCGCCGCTTCGTCGATGACCGAACCGCGTGCGGTGTTGATCAGCACCGCGTCCTTTTTCATCAGCGCGAGCGTTTCCGCGTCGAACATATGGTAGGTTTCCGGGATGGACGGGGCGTGAATCGAAATAATGTCCGACTGCCGCAGGACCTCCTCGAAGTCCGCCTTGCGTGCGCCCCATTCCGCCGCCTTCTCCGCCGAAACGAACGGGTCGTACAGGAGCACGTCCACGTCGAACGGGTGCAGCAGCTCGATGTAGTGCCGACCCGCCCAGCCGCCGCTGATGACGCCGACGGTCAGGTCGTACAGTTCGCGGATGTCCTCCTTGCCTTCCGCCCAGCCGCCCGCGTGCAGGTTGGCGTTGAGGTTGAAGAAATTCTTGGAGGCGGCGATGGTGAAGCCGAGCGCCGTTTCCGAAACCCCCATCGAAAGCATCGGCGCGCTCGACGACACGCGCACGCCCTTCTCCCAAAGCGCGTCGGACACGACCGGCTTGACGCTCCCCGCCGCGTGGACGAGCAGTTTCAGGTCCGGGCAGACCGCAAGCAGGTCCGCGTCCAGCGGCTTATTGCCCCACGACGTGACGCAGACGGTCGCCCCCGCGAGCAGCGGTCTGACCTCCTCGGCGGACGTCCCGCCCTCGTTCAGCACGACCTCCCCGACCCGACGCAGGCGGTCGACGGTCTTTTGGTCGATGACCATGTTCCGCGTGCCGGGGTCCATCAGCAATACGATTTTTTCCATGTTCAACAGTCCTTTCCCTTATTTGGCAAAATACCCTGCATATCCGTTCGGCGCGAACAGCTTTCCCCCCTGCCGGTAGAAGGTTTCGTCCAGCGGGAAGACCCCGTTCTGCAGCGGAGCCGGCTCCAGTCCGTCCGGCAGGAGCTTTTGCAGTTCCGCCCAATGGGTGTAGTTCTGGTCGCCGTTGATCTCGACGCACCCGACCTTCATGCCCGCAAGCGCGGGGAGCCGGGCGGCGAACTGCTTGTTCCACTCCGCGAGGTACGGGTTGACCGTCAGATCGGCGCACAGGCATTGTCCGCCGGCTTCGCAGATCGCCTCCGCCATGCGGAAGGAGACGGAAACCGTCTTTGCGATGGGTTTGAGCGCCACCGCACGGTACCCGAGCGCCAGCCGCTCCCGCACGTCCTCGAGCGCGTGCGCCGATTCGTCCGCGTTGACGCAGACCGGCAGACCCCCGACAAAGACCTTGTTTTCCGGGTCGAACGGCTCCTCGAGCAGGGCGATACGGTCCAGAGCGCCCATGCGGTCGGCGGCTTCGAGCAGCGCTTCCACGCGTGAAAGGCTGTCGTAGCGTCCGTTCGCGTCGAGGTAGTAAAGCACATGGCCGGAGCGGGTATACGGCGTTTCGTAACGCGAGGCGATCTCGTGGATCTGCTTGAGGCGGGCAATATCCCACGCGAGCATCTCCCGCATATCCTCTTCCCGCGTCGAAACGCCGGCGACCGCCTTGCCGATCTTGATCTTCAGGAGGGAGATACCGCTGTCGAGCAGCGAGCGGATCTCGGCTTCCGGCACTGCGTAGGACACCAGCGGGATCTGCGCGAGGGACTCGTGGCGGCAGGAAAGCGCTTTCTTCGCCGATGCGGGGATCAGCCCGTCGAAGGAGGCGACCCCGTGTTCGAGCGCGTACAGCGTCCAGAGCGCACAGTCCACACCGACCAGCGCATTGAGCAGGAACGTCGTCGCGACCGGGCGTCCGCAGACCTGCTCCGCGTACCGCTTCAGTTCCGGCAGCAGTCCGTCGATGACCTCCGGCGGACTTTCAAAGGAGGTTCCCTCCAGCATTCGCAGGGCGCGGTTGGTCACCAGCAGCATCATCGCCGAGGAAACGGCGGGCGGATTTTCGCCGAACACGCGTGCGTCCGACCACAGCACGCTCTCCACGCAGGGGGCGACAGCGGTATGCGTCTCGCTTTCCAGCTTCGCGACCGTCTGCCAAAGCTCGGTCAGGCTCCTTCCCTTGAAGCCGAACGGCGCACGCAGCGGCTCGCGGACGAACTCCAAATCACAGCGACGGATCCGAATGCTCATGCAGATACCTCCCGACGACCTCCGCCGCCGGCGCGGGCAGCGCGTCCTCCAGCGGTTTCCCATAGCGGATCAGTTCCCGCGCAAAGGTCGAACTGATGTGCGAAAATTCCCCGGACGCGGGCAGAACGATCGTTTCGATCCCGCCGAGCTGTCGGTTGATGGCGCAAAGCTGCGCTTCGTAATCGAAATCCACGCCGTTCCGCGCACCGCGCACCAGCACCGGCGACTCGTACCGCCGCACGAAATCCGCCAGCAGCCCCTCCAGCGGGACGACCGAGACGTCCTCCGTCGGGAAGCAGGCGCGAACGGCGTCCAGACGGACCTCCTCCGGCAGCAGCGCACGCTTTTCCGCGTTCCGGCTGACCAGCACGACCACGCGACCGAACAGCGAAAGCGCACGGCGGACGAGGTCCTCGTGTCCGCGTGTGAACGGGTCGAACATTCCGGTCAAAACGGCGGTCCTCACGGTTCCTGCGCCCCCTTTCGGTAGATGGAGACGTGGGTCTTGCCGTAGCGGTGCAGTTTCTGGCGGTACCCTTCGCGGGGCAGCGGCACGCCGTCCGCGTCGCTTTCGCAGATCAGGATCGCGTCCTCCGCGAGCAGTCCCGCGTTTTCCAGCGCGTCCAGCACCTCGTCCAGCACGCCCGGCTGATACGGGGGGTCCAAAAGCACCAGATCGAAGGTCTCCCGCCCCTTTTCGCTCCGCACGAACGCCTTCCAGTCCTCCTGCAGAATGCGGCACTGCGGCATCAGCCCGGTGGACTGTGCGTTCTCCTTGATAAGCGCGACCGCCTCGCGGGAATCGTCGCAGATGACCGCCGTCGCCGCCCCGCGGGACAGCGCTTCGAGCGCAAGCTGCCCGGTCCCGCCGAACAGATCCAGCACCCTGCGGTCGTGCAGGTCGAACTGCACCGCCGAGAACATTCCCTCCTTGGCGGCTTCCGTCGTGGGACGGGTGTCCGCCCCTTCCGGCGCACGCAGCTTCCGTCCGCGTGCCTTGCCCGTGATAATGCGCATCTTACACCCTCCGTTTCATTCGTGGAAATGCAGGTAGACGCTGTGCGCGACCTCGGCGTTGACGCCCTTGACCGCCCGAATCTCTTCCTCCGTCGCCTGCTTGAGCTTTTCAAACGTGCCGAAATGCGCGAGCAGCGCCTGCGCCTTCGCCTCCCCGATCCCCTTGATCGCGGTCAGGCTGGACTGCTTGACCGTCTTTCGCCGCTTCGCGTCCATGCGGGAAAGCGAATAGCGGTGTACTTCCTCCTGGATCTTGTAGAGGAAAACGAACACGTCCTGCCGACGGTTGAGCGACAGCTCGTTTTCCCCGTCGGTCAGCGTGCGGGTCTTGTGGTGCTCGTCCTTGACCATGCCGAACACCGGGATCTGCAAGCCCCGTTCCGCGAGGACCGCCTGCGCCGCGTGTACCTGCGCCGCCCCGCCGTCCATCAGGATCAGGTCCGGGTATTCCCAGCCCGCTTCCGCGCCGTCGTGTCCGAACCGCCGTTTCAGCGCCTCGGTCAGGGAGGCGACGTCGTTCTGCCCCTCCACCTCGCGCATATTGAACGAGCGGTAGAGCCGCTTGGCGAACCGCCCGTGCTCCAGCACGATCATGCCGCAGGAGGTATGCTCCCCGCCGCTGTTGGAAATATCGTAGGACTCGATGCGGTCCGGCACGACTTCCAGCCGCAGGAACTGTGCGAAGGACAGCAGGAACCCGCCCTGCTTCTCCTCCTCCGCCCGCCTGTGCAGCAGGAGCTGTTTGGCGTTCTCGTCGGCGCGGTCGGTCAACGCACGGAATTCCCCGCGCTGCGGACGGTACAGCTGCACCTTCCCGCCCGCCCGTTCGGACAGCCAGCCGGTCAGCAGGGCGCTTTCCTCCTCCGGCAGCTCCATCGACAGACAGACCCTGCGCGGGACGAACCCGCGCAGCTCATAAAACCGCTGCAGCAGCCCCTCGAGCGCGGCGGGACCGAGGATCTCGTCCGCCCCGAAAAAGAAGCAGTCCCGGTCGGTGATCGCACCGCCCCGCACGAACAGCAGCGCCACCGCACTGCCCAGATCGTCCTGATACGTCCCCACGACGTCCGCTTCGACGTCCGGCTCCGCCACGATCTGCTGCTTGTCGCCGAGCTTCTTCACCGCCCGCATACAGTCGCGGTACCGTGCGGCACGCTCGTACTGCTGGTTCTCGCTCGCCCGCTCCATCTGCTCCTGCAGGCTCCGCAGCAGTCCCCCGTATTCCCCACGCAGCAGCTGTACCGCACCGGCGACCCGTTCGCGGTACTCCTCGGGGCTGACCTCCCCGCGGATGCAAAGTCCGCAGCACTGCCCGATGTGGTAATTCAGGCACGGGCGACCCTTCCCGATGTCCTTCGGGAAGGATTTCCGGCAGGTCGGCAGCCCGAACGCACGCGACGCGGCCGAAACGATCTCGTAGGCGACGTGCGAGGAGGAAAACGGACCGAAATACCGATCCTTTTCGCTCCCTTCCTCCTTGGAACGGGTGTAGACGACCGAAAGGGCGGGGTACGCCCCGGCGGACAGGCGGATATACGGGTAGACCACGCTGTCCTTGAGCTTGATGTTGTACTTCGGCTGGTGCTGCTTTATCAGCGAGCACTCGAGCATCAGCGCCTCGTAC
>CANQVQ010000094.1 GCA_947627335.1 uncultured Clostridia bacterium
GGGGGGATGGCTGGGGCGAGCCGGAAAATCCCTACTCTCCTGCATTTCGGAGAAGGGAGATTTACTCGACGCTTTCGGGGGGAGTTTTCGGTACGTTTTCGGGGGAGTGGGGTGCCTTCGGAGGGGAGGATTTGGCTTTCCTTCCCCTTTTGCCTTTTCGGGGTTGGGGTTCTGCTCGCTTTCGGGGGTGGGGGTTCCGTCTTTTCGGGGAGTTTCCGCACAGGAGGGGTGGATTTTTACCTTTTCGGGGGTGTGGAATTCCTCCCCCCTCTCGGGGGAGGGACCTTCCGGCACCGTTTTCGGGAGTGGGGCTATCCTTCCCCCGGGACGGGGTGTGGATTCTTGCATTTATAGGTTTACATAATTCATTCGCAATTCATCCGCAAGTCGTCCGAAAATTCATTCGCGATCCGTCCGCAATCCGTCCGCAATTCATACGCGAGTCGTTCGTGATTCGTCCGTGGGGCGCACGTCAGTGTGACGCGGTGCCGAGGCGGGGGGCGTCGATTTCAGCGTGGGGGGATGGCTTGGGCGAGCCGGAAAGTCCCTACTCGCCTGCGTTTCGGAGGAGGGGGATTTCTCAACGCTTTCAGGGGGGAGTTTTTCGGTACGTTTTCGGGGGTGGGGCTATCCTCCCCCCGGATTGGGGGGCGAATCCTTGCATTTATAGGTTTACATAATTCGCCAGTGACCTCGTCCGCAAGTCGTTCGTGATTCATCCGCGATTCATACGCAATCCGTCCGAAGTTCATCCGCGATCCGTCCGCAAGTCGTCTGTAATCCGTCCGCGACCCGGACGAAATTCGAACGAATCGGATTTTCTTCAACTTTTTCGGGAGCATGGCTTCCCTGCGCCTTTTCAGGGGGGAGGAATTAGGTTTCCTTCCCCCTTCGCCTTTTCGGGAGGAGAATTTGGGTTTCCTTCCCCCTTTGCCTTTTCGGGGGTGGGGATTTCTTACCCCTTTTTTCGGGGGGCTGCTTCACATTTTGGGTTTGGTTTTCTACGTTACCGTTGGTTTACATAATTCGCCAGAAATCCGTCCGCAACCCGTCCGCGACCCGTCCGCAAGTCGTCCGCGATCCGCACATCACTGCAAGGCGCTGCCGAGGCGGAGACCGTCCTTCTGCGCCTGGCGGTAGAAGGAGCTGAGCGAGCCGGAGAGTCCCAACTCGCCGGCGACGTACTCGAACTGATCCTCGTCGCGGCTATGCTCGTAAAGGTAGCGAAGCTGGGTGTCCCGGGCGTTGCGCTGTGCGCGTTTGGCGACCTCCTCGCCGGTATAACCGACGTGCGTGTACAGGTTGTACGCCACGCGGTAGCTGACGTTGTAGGTTTTTTCCGCCTCCTTGCGCAGTTCCGCCGTGACGCTGTCCGCCGTCGCCGCCGTCGTCGGGTCGTAGCCCATCGACCGCAGATTGAACAGCAGTTCGTTCTCGTACGTCTCGCTCAGGCGGTAGTTTGCCAGCACGTTGTCCAGCAAGTCCTTGACTGCCGCCTGCTGGCGAAGGGTCAACCCCTTGCCGCTCCCGCCGGCGGACGAGACGAGCTGCTTCGCGAGCGTCGCCGCCTTGATCTCGGGGTCGATCGCCGAGCCGAACAGGACGCCGTCCGCCGTCGCTTTCTTCCCGGACAGCGTGCCGACGGTGTTCCCCGACAGGCGGCCGAGCGTCTGCCCGAACCCCTTCGGGTCCGTCGCAGCGGCGGAGAGTCCCTTCTCGGCGAGGAACTCCTCCAATCCCTTGACGGTCTCCTCCGCCTCTTCTTCCTTCGAGGCGGACGAACCGCCCTTGCCCGAGGACGAACCGCTCTTGCTCCCGGACGACCCGGACGACCCGGTCTTGCCCGCAGACGTTGCGGACAGGCTTGCGGCAGCTGCCTTCTCGGCGGCGTCCGCCGCCCGCTGTGCCGCGAGCGCCGATTCGCGGTTCGCCTCCGCCGACGCGAGTTCGGACGCGAGGTTCGCACGTTTTTCGGCGTTGCTCGCACGTTGGTTCGCGTAGGAGAGGTCGATTTCGTGCTGTTTGTTCGCGAGATCCGTGTCCAGCGTCGCGTTGCGGCTCCGCAGGTCGCTGTCGATCCCGGCGAGCTGGTTGCGCAGGGCGACGAGCAGGTCGAGGCTGGTCTGGGCGTTCTCCCCGGACAGCGCAAGTCCGCGTGACGCGAGCCGTTGGTCGTAATTCCGTTCCGCGAGCTGCGTTTCGATGCCCGCCTTCCGCTTCTGCTCCGACGCCTGCGACGCGCTCTCCCGCTTCTGCGCTTCGTACTGCGCCTGCGCGTTCTTTCGCGCCGTCTCGTACAGTTTCGCAAGCTCCTCCGCCTCGGCGGAATAGCTTTCGAGCGCCGCTTTCGCCCGGGCGATCGCTTCATCATATTGCGTGGTGGATGCCATGTCTCAAATACCTTCCTTTCCGTATCGCGAGCAGTTTCAGCTCGCAAAGCTCAAAATCCGTCGACGCGTCCGTCTGCAGCACCGACAACCGCACGCGGTCCGCCGTGGGCAGACCGTCGCACCGCAGCGAACCGCCGACCACCCGACCGTCGCCGCAGGACAGGTCCACCCGCTCGTGTCCACGCGAAACGCCCGACGGCAGCTGCTCCCCGTCGAACGAGAACTGCAGACACACGTCCCCGCACGCGTGGACCGTCCAATCCAGACGCGACGGCTTGACGCGCTCGCCCGCCAGCGTCAGATACGGACTGGTCCAGGTCGCGTCGAACGGCTCGCCGACGTCCGTCCCGACGTCCGGGTCCAGACAGACGATCCGCGCCATCGACGCGAAGTACAGCTTGCCGCCGTACTCGACCGGGTACTTCGCCTGCAATCCTACATATTTATACCACGCACCGACGCGGTAGCGGTAGACGAGTGCGCCGATCCCGCCGTAGAAGAAGAACAGCTCCCCCGTCGCCCGCAAATTGAACAGGCACATCTCGTCGCTCGCCATATACGCGATCGCTCCGCGCATGGTCTCCCCGACCGGCTCGGAAAAGCACTTCGCGTTCCGCTCGTTCTCCACCGTCGTCGAGGTCCAGCGGTTCAGCCCGTCCGCGCACAGCGTCACCGGGTCGTTCTCCATGATGCACCCGGCGTTCCGCAGGAGGTTCCCCTTCTCGCCGTTCAAGTTATACACCGGAAACGACGCGTAAGTGTTGCCCAACGTGTCGGTTTGCAGTTCGCAGTAGGAGTAGAACGCCCGATCCTTGGTGAAGATCAGCTGGCGGTCGTACTGCGAGACGATGTCGGTGATCTCCGAGTCCCCGATGACCGTATAGTTATTCTCCGGGAAGTATTCTGCGGACGGCTGACCGTCGGCAAGTTCGGAGTGGTAGCGGACGTTGGGTTGTTCGGCGTCGCCCCAGAGGAACACATGACCGTCGGTGCTGCCGCCGAACAGCATGACGCCGGTCGTCCGCAGAATGGTCTCCCGGCGGTCGGTTTTCGCCCGGTAGGTGACCTCGAGGAGGTGCCCGTCGCCGAGTGGGCTTGTGAAGGTGACCGTGCCGTTCGTGCTGTCCACTGACGAAGGCGTGACGGCGCCGTTCTTCCCGTCCAGCGCCAGCCCGGTGATGCCGGACAGCCCCTTTTCGGGCAGGTGGTAGACCTTATCCGTCGCGTTGGTCACGAACTGCGCACGTCGGTAGGCGGTCAGCATATTCACGTCCTCGAACGGCTGCCCCGCGCCTGCCGGCGTACTGCCGACGATGACGAGCGGGATATACCCGGTCACGTCGTGGACCGTCTTGCCGTCGCTGACGCAGTAGCGTTCGGGGGTCTTGATGTACACCTTCTTGCTGAACTCGAAAAAGACGCACTTGCCGGTCCCGATGCTGCCCAGTTCCGTTCGCGTGCCGGTCCCGATATTCGCACGGTAGAGTTTGCCCGCCGAGGCGTACAGGAAGTGGTGCTCCGCGCCGAGGTAGCCGCTCCACATCCCGTCGATCGGTGCGTTCGCCGTCAGAACCGTTCGCTGACCCGGGCGTTTCCGCAGTGTCCGCGTCTCGGTCACGCAGTAATTCGTCAGCTCCTGCGCCGTCGCGAGGTCGTCGGCGAACCGCAGGCGTTCGTCCAGTCCGCGGAACGCCGTCGCGTGCAGTGCGCCGTTCATCGGTACACCTCGGTGATGCTATGCGTTTTGCTCTTGCCGTCCGCCAGCAGCGCCGCCCGCGACTCCCGCGCATAGGTCAGCAGTGCGCCCGCCAGGTCGGGGTCCTCCTCCGCGATCAGCGCAGCCGCCAGTCGGTACGCGAGCAGTGTCTCCGTCACGTTCTTCGGCAGCGGCACCTCGTCCGACATGGTTTGCAGTCGGTTCGGCACCAGCGTCGAACGCTCCACGCGCTCGCTCAGCGGCGTCAGCTCCGTGATCAGCAGGTTCAGCAGCCCCAGCGACCGGCTCTGCAGGTCCGTCAGGTCCTCCCGCAGCTCGCTCTCGCCGCGCTCACCGCCTCGCGCCAGCCCGCACAGGTCCAGCGCCGTGTCTAATACTTCGTTTCCTGTCATGATTTTCTCCTTCCTATAAAGGTTTACGGGGGGTACGAGGGGTACGAGGGTACGAGGGGTACGTTGGGGGTTGTGACAACCCCCAAACCCCCGCAGTGCGAAATCGACCCTGTCGATTTCGGGGGTGGGTCTTATATCCGCCTCCCTGCCCCGGGGTTTTCGTTGGTGGTCGATTACTGCTTTGGGTTTTCCTCCCCGCCCCGTGGGTTTTCGTTTGGTGCTTGCTCGAATTTCTCCTTCGCGACCCGGTATCCGCCAGCTCCCGCAGAGCGCTCGCCGCACCCAAATTTGCGAATAAAAATTAAGTTGAGATAAATTGGGGGTGCTGATTGCGACAGCAATCTCGCGAATTTGGGGGTGACGGCATTTTTTGTATAAAGATGCGAATTTCCGCCGACGCATTTATAAATTTCACCCCGAAGTTGACAACGTCAACTTCGCACTGCGGGGGTGCGGGGGTTGTCACAACCCCCGCCGTTCCCCCGTTCCCCCGTTCCCCCCGTTCTCCTCGTTCCTTACGTCAATACGCCGTGACGTTGCGCTGGAGCAGGACGCCGATGCGGATATTGGCGGTAGCGAGCGAAGATTCCGCCTCGATCTTGAAGTAGATCTTCCCGTCGGCGCGCACGAGCGCAGCGGTATCGACGGGGATGACGGCGAACTTTAGTTGTTCAAGATCGATCGCCCTGTCGCCGGCAGCGGCAGGACCGTCGCCCGCGTGGAGCGTCACGGTGATGTTCGTCCCGGCGTTCGTCGCGTCGATCAGCAGCAACGCCGGACCGGCGCCGCCCGCGCTGACGTCCGCGCAGCATTCGTCGCTCGAAGCAGAGATCGATACCTTGGTCATCGTCAGGGTCTGCAGCCCATCCGCATAGGTCAGCGGAGTCGTGGTATAAGTCGTCATAGCAATCTTTCCTTCCTATTATTATATATGTCGGTTCAGTTTGCGCCTTCGGTGACGGGAGCGCAGACGAGTTCTTTCGGGCGAATGACCTTCGCGCCGAACACGAGCCGACCGCGGACCGCCTTATCGAAGGATTTCTCCATGCGGTCGATGACCTGCGTCTCGAGCACCTGCTCGGCGTAGGCGATCGCGGAGTAGGAGCCGGCGAGCATCATGGTCTTGCCGCCCGCGACCGCAAGCTGGTTGGAGACGTAGACGTCGCAGCCCAGCTCGTCGGTGAACCCGACGGCGCCGGTGCCGTGCACGCCGTTGTTGATCTGGAACTTGACGCCTGCGAGCAGCAGTTTCGCCTTGACGAACGGCGGGACGACGATCCAGATGCGACCGTCCGGCACGTTCTGCTCCTCGAGCTTCTGCTTGACCGACGCGACCAGCGAAAGCACGTTGTCCGACGTGACCGTCGTGTCCGTCAGCTTGGTCCCGGCGTCGCCGTACAGCCCGAAAACGTACGCGTCCGCCTCGTTGCGGAGCAGGTAGGACGCACGCCGCGTCTGGCTGTCCGCCAGCCCGATGCAGGAGCGCAGCTCGTCGAGGTCCTTCACCTTGAACGAGAACGCTTTGTCCTGGTCGACGTACAGCGTCGTCGCACTGTCGTTTACGTCCT
>CANQVQ010000095.1 GCA_947627335.1 uncultured Clostridia bacterium
GGTTGCCGTCCCGCTCCAGCTCGGCGACCCATTCCGGCAAAAACCCGTAAACGCTTTCCGGTCGGGTGTGGTCCAACCCCCAACTGGCGTATTCGCCCCAGACGAGGTACCCCTCGCGGTCGCAGTGGTAGAGGAATCGCTCCTCGAACACCTTCTGGTGCAGTCGCGCACCGTTGAAACCGAGCGCCTTGGCAAGCTGTACGTCCCGCAGCAGGTCCGCGTCCGTCGGCGCCGTGTACACCCCGTCCGGGTAGAACCCCTGATCCAGCACCAGCCGTTGGAACACCGGCTTCCCGTTGAGCAAGAACCGCCCGTCCGCGTCGAACCCGACGCTCCGCAGGGCGAAATAGCTCTCGACGACGTCCTCGCCGAAGGTCAGACGCAGGTCGTACAGCCGACCCGCTCCCACCTCCCACAGGTGCGTCTCCGACAGCGGAAGCGACATCGTGAACGTCCCGCAGACGTCCTCCAGCTTCGCACGCCCGACCTCGCGTCCCGCGTAGGACGCGACCGCCTCGACGGACCCCCGACCGCACGCCGTTCCGCACAGCGTCAGCGACCCGCCCCGTGCGTCCGGGTACTGCCGCAGGGAAACCAGGTACGCCTGCGGCGTGAATTCCAGCCAGACCGTCTGCCAGATGCCGGTCGTGCGGGTATAGTCGCATCCGTGGGAAGCGTACTCCTCGCTCTGCTTGCCACGCGGCACCATCGGGTCCCGCACGTCGTCCGTCGCGCAGACCGTCAGGTCGTTCTCCCCGACCCGCAGGAAGTCCGTGACCTCGAAGCAGAACGAAACGTATCCCCCGACGTGCGTGCCGACCCGTTTCCCGTTCAGGTAGACCGTGCAGGTGTGGTCGACCGCACCGAAATGCAGGAACGCCCGTCCCCGCAGGTCGTCCTCCCCCGCTTCGACCGTCCGCTTGTACCAGACCGCGTTGAGGAAATCCGTATGTTCGACCCCGGACAGCCTGCTTTCCGGGCAGAACGGCACCGTGATCCGCCCGTCGTAAACGGCGTCCGGGCGGTGCAGACCGCGGCTTTCGCCGCTTCTCCCCTGGTCGATCGCAAACGCCCAGACCCCGTTGAGGTTCCGCCAGCGCTCCCGACGGAACTGCGGACGCGGGTATTCCGGACGCGGTACGGAAAGTTGTTTCATGGCAAAAATTCCTTTCAAAGCATTGTCGGGCAAAGCACGAACGACGTGTCCCACGCGGGAACGCAGAGGCGCTTGCGGAAATACAGTTTACTTCGGTAGCAGAAGCGCTTGAGCAGGAACGGCAGGTCGAGCAGGTCGTCCGCACGGTGGTACGCCGAAACGCAGACGGCGGGGCGGCAGGCGGTCAGCAGGTTCGCGCCTCCGCGCAGGACCGCCGCGTCCATGCCCTCCGCGTCGACGCGTATGCTCCCGACCGGCACGCCGTCCGTCGCGTTGACCGTCGGGTATCCGCACACCGTATCCAGCCTGCGGACCGACACTGGTACCCCGTCCGCCTGCAGGCGCGACCCACGCCCGTGCGGCGCGAGCGACGCGTCCCCGTCCGTTTCGCCGCAGGCGAGCGGAAAGCAGCGCACCCGCGACGGGTCCGTCCCGTCCCGCAGGCGCCGAAAGACCTCCGGGTTCGGCTCAAACGCCCAGACCCCCGCGCAGTGCGGATTGACCGCGAGGTAGTCCCGCGCCGTCCGCCCGTCGTAGGCGCCGACGTCGAGGTGCAGTTTTTCATGGGCGAAATACCCGTCCGGCGGGGTTTCGCAGGCGCAATCCGTGTGCGCGAGCAGGTAGGTCGGGTCGCCGGTCGCCTGAAACGCCAGCACGTCGCGGAACAGCGTGCGGGACAGGTCGTCCGACAGCCAGCCGTACACCCTTTCCGCGTCCGCGGACTTTTCACGCAGTCTTTCGCGGTCGAACATCCCGTCCCCGTACACCGGGAACGGCGGCACACGCAGCAAATGCCGTTCCGCAAGCGGACCAAGCGTCGAAACCTCCTCCGTCCCCTCCGCCCCGAAGCAGAGCAGCACGGCGACGCGGCCTTCCCGCCGTTCGACGTCCGCAAGCGTCCCGACCGGGAACCCCCGGAACGTCAGCCCGTCCCGGACGAACCCGTCCGACGCGAACACCCCGCTCGGGCGGATCCCCAGCCGGTCGAGGTAGGAAAGCGTCTTGTCCGCCCCGTCCCCGATGCCGTAGAGGTAGACCGGCAGCCCCGCTTCCCGCAGCGTTTCCGGCAGGGACGGCAGCGAAAGCAGGTCGGAGAGCGGAAACGCCATCACAGGTCCTCCGCCCGATAGGACTTGAAGCCCTCCCCGAACACGGCGGACGCGCCCGCGACGATCATGAACGCGTTCGGGTCGCAGGAAGCGACGAGTTCCCGGGCGTAGGGCAGGTCCTTCGGTCGCATCACGCACAGCAGCACCCGCTTTTCCTTCCCACTGTACGCCCCGTACCCCTGCAGGAAGGTCACGCCCCGGTTCTGCTTGTTCATCAGCAGGGAGGCGAGTTCGTCCGGCTTATCCCCGACGATATACACCATTCTCGCTTCGTCCGATCCGTACAGCACGATGTTGATCAGATAGGTCGAAACCAGGATGCCGATCGCCGCATACAGGGCGACGTCCACGTTTCCGAACGCCACCGCCGTCACGGCGATGATGACCGTGTCCAGCGAGAGCTGCAGGATCCCGGTCTTGATGTAGGGGAACCGGGCGTGCAGCAGCTTCGTGACGATGTCCATTCCCCCGGACGACGCCCCGGCACGGTAGAGCAGCCCCATCCCGACGCCCATGAGCGCACCGCCGGCGAGCGACGCCAGGATCGGTTCCTCCGTCAGCGCACCCCAGGACGCGAACAGGTCGATCAGCGGCGAGGAGATGACCAGCATCCCGATCGTCATGCCGAGGAATCGGGCGCCGAATTTCCACATCCCGATCAGCATCAGCGGAATGTTCAAAAGCAGGATCAAAATACCGGTGCCGAGCGGCAGCACCTGACTGAGCAGCAGCGCAATACCGGCGACCCCGCCCGCGGACAGTCGGTTCGGTTCCAGAAAGAACCCCATCCCGGCCGCGTAGATCAGCGACCCCGCCAATGCCATCAGCACCCGGAACGCCGCGTGTGCGGCGAGCTTGCGCCTGCGCAGCCGTGCGTCCGACACCTTTTTTCGCTTCTTCATACACGAGCCTCCTGTCCCCATCCTATTACTCTTATCTTACCCCATTTTTTGCCCCTTGTCAATCGCCTTGCGGAAAAAACGAAAAAAAGTCGGAAGGAATTGACATTTTCCCCCGAATGTGCTAAACTGTTACGGAAACTTCCCAAAGGAGCGCGTCATGAACCACGACCTGACCGCGGGCAAGCCCGCCCGCGTCCTCTTTCGCTTCACCCTCCCGCTGTTCGGCAGTATGCTGCTGCAGCAGCTCTACAGCATCGTCGACAGCCTCGTCGCCGGCAAGCTGATCGACGAGCAGGCGCTCGCCGCCGTCAGCGATTCGTTCGAGGTCACGCTGATCTACCTCGCGTTCGCGTTCGGGTGCAACATCGGCTGTTCCGTCGTCGCGTCCCAGCTTTTCGGTGCGGGGCGGAAAAAGGACCTCAAGCCGGCGGTCCACACGACCTTCGTTTTCACCGCCGTCCTCTGCGGACTGCTGACGGTCGGCGGACTGCTCGCCGGAAAGCTCCTGCTGCGTGCGATCGACACGCCGGAAAACGTCCTGCCGGACGCGCTCGCCTACCTCGACGTCTACACGGTCGGACTGCTCCCGCAATTCTTCTACAACATCGCCACCGGCGTCTTTTCCGCCCTCGGCGATTCCCGCACGCCGTTCCTGTTCCTCGCCGGCTCGTCCGTCGCGAACATCGGCATGGACGTGCTGTTCGTCGCCGCTTTCGGTTGGGGCGTGCCGGGCGTCGCGTGGGCGACGGTGCTCTGCCAAACGGTCAGCTGCGTCCTCGCGCTTGCGGCGCTCTTCCGCCGTCTGCACGGGCTCGGCGGGGAGAAAGGGGACCTGTTCTCCTTCCCGCTCTTCCGCCGTATCGTGTCCGTCGCGATCCCCGGGACCCTGCAGCAGAGCTTCATCTCCGTCGGCAACCTGTTCATCCAGAAAGCCGTCAACGGCTACGTTCCCCCCGAGACCCTCACGCTTTCGGCGGACTTCTCGCAAGCCGCCTTCTCGCAGGCGATGATGGCGGGCTACGGCGCCGCCGTCAAGCTCAACACCCTGACCGTCAACTGCCTGTCCACGGTCGCGAACGGCGTATCCAACTTCACCGGGCAGAACATCGGGGCGGGCAGGCAGGACCGCGTCAAAGCCGGCTGCCGTGCGGCGGTCGGGATCGCCCTCGGGTTCGCCGCCGCCTTCACGTTCCTCTACCTCGCGTTCGGCGGAACGCTGATCGGGCTGTTCCTGGAGGACGGCAGCGGCGCGCAGGCGCTCCGCGTCGGGCAGTCCTTCCTGCGTACGGTTTCGCCGTTCTACGCCGTCGTCGCGGTCAAATTGGTGCTGGACGGTCTGTTTCGCGGTGCGGGCGCGACCGGCTGCTTCACGGCGACCACGTTTACCGACCTGATTTTGCGGGTCCTGCTCGCCGTGGTCCTGCCGCTGTACGTCCTGTCGGAGACCGGCGCGGGCATCTGGGCGGCGTGGCCGGTTGGCTGGGCGGTCTCCTGCGCGCTCGGGTGTTGGTTCTATTTCCGCGGAAAATGGAAGAAGAACGCACTCGCGCTGTAGCGTCCGCTTCATCGTCCCGCAAAAGTCCCCTTTCCTGCGGCAAAAACGGTTTTCCGTCCTGCCGCAGGATTTTTTTGCCGGGAAAACCGTCGCGTATGTGCATTTTTTCGTCCGCATTTTGCCGGGTCCCGCGAAAAAGCAATGACGCGTCGGTTTGACGCGTCACGTTCCCTTTCAGCCTGCGGTCGGACGTTCAGCCGAGCGAAACGCGCTTCCAAAGCGTTCCGTCGTGACGGTACACGCCGACCGGACGCCACGCTTTGCCGTCGGTGCTGAACGCGCCGGAAACCTCGGCGAAAAGCGACTGTTTTCCGGCACGGAAAAGCGGCAGCCGCGCCCCGCCGACGGATTCGCCGTCCGACGAAACGCCGAGCGACAGGTATACCGCGCATTCCCCGCGTCCCCGGGGCAGCGACGCGCAGGACAGTGCGCCGTGCGCAGCGCCGACGAGAAAGACGTCCTCCCCCGCCGTCCACGCGCAGATCCGTCGTCCCGCGCCGCGCAGACGCACCCGTGCGCACTCCGCCGCACGCGGGTCGTAAATCTGCAAGCCGCACGGGTCCCGCAGGCAGACGAACCCGTCGAGCGCACCCTCGACCCGCAGCGCCTCCGCGCCGTCCGGTCGCCAGACCCCAAAGGTTTCCGACCGCAGATCGAACGTGACCGCCGAACCGTCCGCCGCACGGACGCCGGTATACGCCACCCCCTTCTGCGCGACCGCAAGCCCGCCGTCTCCGCCGCCGACAAAAGCGCCCGCCGCGACCGGCGAAAGCCCCCGCCAATCGGCGCGGAACACCCGAAGTTCCGACATCTCCCCTTTCGCGTCCGCCGAATTGGTATACAGCAGTAGTTCCTCCGGCGCACCCGGTTCGCTCGCGACCGCCACCCCGCCGGACAGCACGGCACGCGCTTCCACGCCCAATTCGCCGCAGAGCTGCCCGTCGCCGCTCCCGCAATCGAACCGATACAGGCTGACCGCCCGGTCCGCCGCGAACAGCAGATACACGCACTTCGCCCCCGCGCAAAGGTCCAGCACCCGCAAAGCGTCCGGCGACGGGAAGGACCGCTTCCCCGCCGATGCGCGTTCGACCCGCCCGTCCGGCGCGAAATGAAGCAGCCGCAGCTCCCAGCTTCCGCCTTCCCGCTGCAAACCGCACGCGAAAAGACCGCCCGACCCGTCCGCCGTCCAGCGCAAAAGCCGCGTCC
>CANQVQ010000096.1 GCA_947627335.1 uncultured Clostridia bacterium
CCCGTCGCGCTCGAAACGCTCGGCTACGGGCGCGTCCCGCTCATGCACACGGAGAACTGCATCGTCCGCCGGGTCAACGGACAATGCCCCCCGCGCAAGGACGGGACCCTCTGCGAAGCGACGCTGACCGACCGCGTCGGCGCGTCCTTCCCGGTCCTCCGCGCCTACGGGCACCGCAGTCAGCTCTACAACTCCCTGCCGACCTACCGCCTGGACCGCCGCAAGGCGCTCAAAAAGAGCGGCGTCGGTCTGCTGACCCTGCTGTTCACGACGGAAACGCCGGATGGGATGTACGCCGTCCGCGAACGGTTCCTCGCGTCCGCCCCGCCGGACGGGATACCGTTTACGCGGAGATAAAAACGTTCTACTATATAATAAAATGAAGGAAAACGGGGCGACCGCCGCCGTTCCGGCGAAAAAACCTGCAAAAAACGCAAAAATTTCGCCGAAAGGGCTTCCCTTTTGCCGGGAAAGGTGATATACTGTACTGTCCGCGAAAAAAAGCCCCCACGCCTGCGGGCGGGAGCGGAACGCGGAAACTTCGGAAAGGAGTCGGGTTTTGGGAATGAAGCTGACGATGGAACAGTTGCGGGAGTACCGCCGCGTCTACCTGATCGGCATCGGCGGGGTGAGTATGTCCGCCCTCGCGCTGATGCTGGCGGAAAAAGGGTTTGAGGTGCGGGGGTACGACCGGACCGCGTCCCGCGTGCTGGACGTCCTGCGGAACGCGGGCATACGGGTCTGGCTGGAGGACGACCCGAAGGCGTTCGACGGGGTGGACCTGGTCTGCTTCACCGCAGCCGTCGGGGAGGAGCACCCGCAGATGCGCATGGCGCGTGCGTGCGGCGCACGGGTGGTGTCCCGGGCGGAGCTGCTCGGCTGTATCGGCTCGTCCTACCCCTGCTCGGTCGCCGTCGCCGGGACGCACGGCAAATCCACGACGACCGGGATGCTCGCCCACTTGCTGCTCGCGTCCCCGGGGTTCGACCCGACCGTCGCCGTCGGGGCGGTCCTGCCGGAGATCGGCGCCGCCTACCGCATCGGCAAGGGACCGCAGTTCGTGTACGAAGCCTGCGAATACAAGGACAGCTTCCTGTCCTTCTTCCCGACCGTCGCCGTCGCGCTCAACATCGAGATGGACCACACGGACTACTTCCGCTCCATGGAGCAGATGATCTCCTCCTTCCGGCAGTTCTTCCGCAACGCCGGACCGGGCGGGACCTGCGTCTACAACCTCGACTGCGAAAACTGCCGCCTCGCGTCGGACGGCGCCATGGGGAAAACCGTTTCGTTCAGCGCGTCCGGCGACGAACGGGCGGATTACTACGCCCGAAACGTCGTGCTTGAAAGCGGCTTTGCGCGCTTCGACGTGTACGCGCAGGGCGGACGGTTCCTCCGCGCCGAACTCGCCGTGCCGGGGCTGCACAACGTGTCGAACGCCCTCGCGGCGGTCGCCGCCGGGGCGCTGTGCGGATTGACGGCGGAGCAGATTTCCGAAGGGTTGAAAACCTACCGGGGCGTCGGCAGACGATTTGAATACCTCGGCGACTGGAACGGCGCGAAGCTGTACGACGATTACGCCCACCACCCCGCCGAGATCCGTGCCACGCTCGCGACCGCACGCGCCATCGCGGGGGACGGACGCGTGGTCTGCGTGTTTCAACCGCACAACTACTCCCGCCTGCGGGACCTGTACGGCGAATTCCGCACCGCCTTCGCCGACGCGGACCAACTGATCCTGCTGCGGCTCTACGCCGCCCGCGAAGCGGCGGGGACCGAGGTTTCCGCCGAGCGGCTCGCACGCGAGATCGGCGCCGTCTACCTCGACGACAAGGAGCAGATCCCCGCCTGCCTTGCCGAAACCGTCCGTCCCGGGGACACGGTCCTGCTCGTCGGAGCGGGCGACATCGGGAATATGACGGAAAAATTCAAAAATTCCGTCAAAATGTCTTGACAAAGCCGAAAAAATGTTGTATACTTAATCGTTCGCGAAGATCATGAAGCACTTTGGAGGTGTAACGATATGGCAAAATGCAGCGTTTGCGGGAAAGGGCTTTCCTTCGGGCATAACGTGTCCCATTCCAACCGCAAGACCTCGAGGACCTGGAAGGCGAATATCCGCAAGGTCAACGCCGTGGTCAACGGCTCGAAGAAGAAGGTCGCCGTTTGCTCCCGCTGCCTGAGAAGCGGTAAGGTCACGAGAGCCGTCTGACGGTTCCCGTCTATGCTTTCAACCCAAAGGGAATCGGACCGTTCGCCTCGCGATGCGGTTCGGTTTTTCTTTTATTTCCGCCGTTCGTCCGCGAGCAGGGCGTAATGCCGCACGGTGCGGTACGCCCCCTTGACCCGAAGCGAGCGCACCGACGCCCCCTCGAACCGGAAACCGTGCCGCAGGGCGAACACCTCCGACGGACGGTTGCCTTCAAGGATGCGCAGGGCGGCACGGTGTGCGCCGAGCCTGCCGAACACCTCGTCCAGCACCGCCTCGAACGCCTCGTCCATGTACCCTTTCCCCCAGTAGTCCGGCGAAAGCACATACCCGAGCTCGCACCCGTCGTTGGCGAGGTCGACCGCTTCCACCCCGCAGGTGCCGACGATCCTCCCGCTCTCCCGCAGGGCGACGCCCCAGTCCGCGTGCAGTCCCTTGCGGTAGCGACGCGCCAGGTATTCGAGGTAGCCCTTCGTCTCCTGCAGATTCAGGTGGGGCGTCCAAAGCAGGTACTTCGCGACCTCCTCCCGGCTCGCGTAGGCGTTGACGTCGTAAACGTCCGTCACGCGCAGCTTGCGCAGGGTCAGCCGTTCGGTTTTCAGCTCCGGCAGGTCGCCGAAGTAGCGTCTGTATGCGGAATCGTCCATCTCCGTGTCCCCTCTTTCTTGGTCGTGTATACAGTATACCACAAATTTTCGGATTATGCAATATCCATAGTTTTTTGAATAAGATATTGACAGATTCATCGCTTGACAATTCGCGAAAACTATTGTATAATGGAGTCAGTTATGGGAATCTGTCTATTGGGATACCCGCCCATTCAGGAGGTTTGATTATGCGTTTACGAATCGTCTGTCTGTCATTGCTGCTGGCGCTCGTCCTGCCGCTGGCGCTTGCCGGATGCAGCAAGGAAACCGAGCCGGAAAACAATCCGGCGAAGATCTTTACCCTCTACTGCATCACCGGAGAGACCACGAAGCCCGAAGCGATCACACGCGTGGAGTATGAGATCAACCGTACGCTGTTCTACCGCATCGGTTCCATGGTCAAATTGGAAATGGTCACGGCGGACGAATATGACGAGCTGATCCGGCAGAAGAAGGAAGAAGTCATGCAGTATTCCTCTGCCGTCGCCTCCGGTCCGTCCGGCAATACGACGTCCAACACGTCCTCAGCGGCTTCCGCCGCGACGTCCTCAGCGGCGTCGTCCGAAGCGTCGTCAGCGGCGTCCTCAGCGGCGTCGTCTGCGGCAACTTCCGCCGCGACTTCCGACGCGACTTCCAGCGGAAGCGGCGGCAGAAAGACCCTGTCGAATACCGCCAAGCTGACCCAAAGCGCCATCGATGCCGGCTACGAAGTCATGACCGGCGAAGCCATCCTCAACGACCTCAACGGCCACGAGATCGAACTGGAGACCCCCCGTCTCGACCTGTTCCTGATCACGGACTACGATTCCTACCTCAAAATGGCGGAAGACGGCGACCTCGCCGCTCTGGATACGGTGCTCAACAACGAAGCGAAGGCGATCAAGGAGTACGTCCACACGGCGTTCTTCAACGCCGCGAAGGTCGGCAACAAGACCTACGGCGTGCCCTGCAACACCACCATCGGCGAATACACCTACATCGTTTTCGATAAGGACGTCCTCGACGCGAGCGGCGTCGCGCAGGAGACCCTCTACACGCTCGAGGACCTTGCGGATTACCTCGCCATCGTCAAGGAGAACAACCCCGACGTGGTCCCGCTCGCCAACGCGATCACGCCGAGCAACCTGTCCTTCATGTTCGAGGACGGCTTCCCGGCTTACGTCAACGACGACGGATTCGTGGTTTCGACCTACGAGGACGACACGTTCAATCAATACCTCACCATGCTGACCCGCTACAGCGCCCTCGGCTACTTCCAGAACGCCTCCGGGCAGACCGGCGAGGACGAGGACGCGAAGTTCGCGGTCAAGTTCATTCCCGCCACCAAGCAGGAAATGGCGGACCTCGCCGAAAAGAACAACTACGTCTACAACCGCTATTCGGTCCCGGTCGCGACCAGCGAAAACAGTATCGACTGCGTCTACGCGCTCTCCGCCTACTGCCCGACCAGCTGGCAGACGGACGCGATGGAGGTCCTGACCGAGCTGTATACCGACGAAAACCTCCAAAACCTGCTCCTGTACGGCGTGGAGGACGAAAACTACCGCATCGAGGGCGATCAGGTGTTCCGTCTCAACAACGACTACATGATGGATCCCGCCCACACGGGCAACTGCTTCATCGCCTATACCGACGGCGACGCGGGCGACCCGCTGACCAAGTGGTCCGACGCCCGTGAACAGAACGTCGACGCGACCCAATCCAAGACCATCGGGTTCACCTACGAACCGGCTAAATACGACTTCAAGCGGACCAAGGACGACAAGGTCGAGGACTTCACGCTCAGCGAGCCGGATTACGAAAGCATCCTCTGGAACATCATCCAACCGCATTACGAGGAACTGCTCAACGGCACGGCGATCGATTTCGACTACCAGACCGCCTACGAGGAAGCGGACGCGGCAGCCCGTGAATCCATCCGGACCGACCTGCTCGCGACCTACGAAAAACGCCTGCAGAACCGCTACACCAGCGGTCTTGCGGACACGGTCGAGACCGAACAGGGCGAACAGATCCGTGCCGACGCGGAAGCCCTCGCCAAAGAGCAGCTGGTGTCCGATTTCGACACGAACTCCCGCCGTCGCCGTCTGAAGGAACGCCTCCAGGAGGAAAACCCGGACGCGAGCGACGACGACCTCACCGCCATGATGGAGCAGCTGCTCGAGCAGCCGGACGTCCTTTGGGAGAACTACCGCACGGTCGTCCGCAGCGAGGAGCAGTGGGCGGACGTGATCGACGAGAACTATAACGACCTGCTCGACCAACGCGTCGAGGAGGAGACCGAGCGCATCCTCGCCAGCAGCGAATACCAGAGCGAGCTGAACGCGATCCCGACGTCCGAAGCGTTCTTAGAGGACTACGAATACGGTCTGACCGTCGAAGTCGCCGACACGGTCACCGCCAATCTGGATCTGGCGATCTCCACCCTGATCGACGAATACGCCGACAGCGTCATCGCCGAATGCGAAGAAGCGCTCAAGAAAGCGATCGACGAGTTCGTCGAAGAGTACGTCGATGCGGCGGAAGGCACGCTCAAAGCGGCGGTGCGCCAGCAGGTCCCGATCGACTACCGGGACGACAACCTCTCCAAGGAGGAGACCGAGCAGCGCATCAGCGACATCTACAACCTGATCATCGATACGGAAGGCGAGATCGAGAAATTCACGACCGACGCGAAGGACCTGTACGAACAGTATTACGGCGATATGGACCTCGCGGAATTCAACACGAAGTCCGAAAAGCTGGAAAAATCCTACAAGGAGATCTACCTCCCGCTCTATGCGGCGATCTATAACGGCGAAAACCAGGCGCTCGTCGACATCGGCTACCTCTCGCGGGACGTCTTGACCGTCTTTACCACGCTCACGGATGACGAAAAGGAGGAGAGCGGCGGCACGACCTCCGAATCCACCTCCTCGGAGGCGACCTCGTCCGACGCCGCGTCCAGCGACGGCAGCGAGAGCGGCGACGGCGGCGAAGGCGGCGAGGAAGACCCGACGCCGGGCAACTACAACAGCTACTACGAGTTTGTGTTCATCGTCAAACTCCGTGCGCCGTAC
>CANQVQ010000097.1 GCA_947627335.1 uncultured Clostridia bacterium
TCCCGAGGTCGTCGTAGGTGTTGATGTCGCCGTTGACGTAGAACAGCTTATTGTCGATCGAGAGCTGCTTGACCGCGTTCTGATCCCACCAGGAGTTCCCGAGGTGGAGGCTGTCGACGGTGTTGAGGTCGGTCAGAAGCCCGTTCTTCGCCATGTTCGAGAGGAAGCCGGAGCCCTGGAACACGACCTGGTAATCGTACGTTCCGGTCGTGACCATTTCCCGGACCTTGTTCGCGATGACGTCGTTGGACGGGTCGCCGCCGTCGATGTTTCCGGTGATCTCGCAGTTGTAGCGTTCGGATACGTCGTCGATGACCGCTTTCTTCTGCACGTCGATCTCGGAAGCGTTCTCCTCCGTGCTGTAGATGATCTCGCCGGTGTAGCCGACGATGGAGTTACCGCCGTAACCCCAGTGCCAGCAGAGGACGTTGATGGTTTCCCCGCCGAGGTCGATGACTTCCGGTTGAATGTCGTTCGGGTTCCCGGTCTGGGAAACGGACGTCGTTTGGGAAGTGCCGGAATTGCTCTCGGCAGGCGTCTCTTCCTCGCAGGCGCACAGCGGCAGAAGCGCCATCGCGAACACGAGCAGCACCGAGAGCAGACGGGATAGCGAATGTTTCATGAATGTGTTTCTCCTTACCTTTATAACAATTTCTTTCTTGACGTTGTATGTGCCGCGGACGGCTTACGAAATGGCCCGGATGCTGTCGACGCAATCCTCCATCGCCGCTTCCGCCGCAGGGATCAGGCTTTCAAACCGGGAGGCGTAGTCGGTGTCGAGCGTATAGTACGCGGACATCAGGTTGCCCCAGTTATAGGCGGGACCGAGGTCGAAGGAACGGGTGGAGAACATCAGATCGAGCATCTCGGCGGATTCGTCGTCGCGCACGTCGCGGTACTTCAATTGCTTGTCGTAGAACGCGGGCGTGACGAGCTGCTGCGACTTCATCGCGAGCGCTTCGATGACCACGCCGAGTTCTTCGACGCCCGGCAGGTTGCGCGGAATGGCGAGATAGGAGGAGTTGTCGGTGGAGACCGTGTGGTAATAGGAATCCTGATCGGCAAAGGTCTTGGGGATCGGCAGGACGCCGATCGCGTCCTCCATGTCGCGGAAGGCGGCGAGGTTGATCAGCCCGCACATATAGAACAGCTCCCGCCCTTCCTTGAACGCTTTGTTGACCGTCGCTTCCCATGGATTGGGGTACTGCGTGTACTTCCCGCCGTTGGCGACCATGACCTCGTCCGAGTTGTAGAAGCCGATGATCTTATCGAGCGCCGTGTAGAGCTGTTCCGGGTGTTCCTTGACCGAAATGTACGGCAGGTCGTCGCCATCCTTGTCGATGACGTGCATTCCGCCGCCGAGCACCTCCACGAACACGTTGTACGTTTCCGTGCCGAACGCCCATTGGTCGAACTCGTCGACGGTCCCGTCGCCGTTGAGGTCGCTGGTAACGCCTTGACAGATTTCGATCAGGTGGTCGAGCGTCCAGTCGCCGTCGCGGGCGGTCTGATAGAAGTCCTCGTCGATGGCGAGGCGCTCCTTGAGCGATTTGTTGAACAGGACGCACCAGGTCCCGAGGTCGTCGTAGGTGTTGATGTCGCCGTTGACGTAGAACAGCTTGCCGTCGATCGAAAGCTGCTCGACCGCGTTCTGATCCCACCAGGAATTGCTCAGGCAGAGGCTTTCGACGGTATTGAGATCGGTTAGATAGCTGTTTTGCGCCATCTTCGAGAGGGTGCTGGATTTGTCGAAGATAATGTCGTAGTCAAACGTGCCGGAAGTGACCATGTTCTGGACCTTCTGCGACAGGGTGTCGTTCGCCGGGTCGCCGCCGTCGAGGATCCCGGTGATCTCGCAGTTATAGCGTTCGGAGATGTCGTCGATGACCGCTTTCTTCTGCACGTCGATCTCGGTGGCGTTCTCCTCCGTGCTGTAGATGACTTCGCCGGTGAAGCCGACGATGGAGTCGCCGCCGTATCCCCAGTGCCGGCAGAGGATGTTGATTTCCCGACCGCCGAGGTCGATAACTTCCGGTCGGACGTCGTTGGGGTTCCCCGTTTGGGAAACGGACGCGGAAACGTCGGACCCGTCGGCCGAAGGATCGGAAGCGGACCCGGCATCCTCCTCGCAGGCGCAAAGCGGCAGAAGCGCGAGCACGAGCGCGAGCAGCAGCGGAAGCAGGCGGGAAAGCGGATGTTTCATGGGTCAGTTCTCCTTTTTACGGCGTACATAGGGACGATACCGCATTGTATTGCCAAAATTATAACACATTTTTTCGGATTTGTCAAGCAATTCCTGCAAAACTGTAAAACCGTCCCGAACGGACGGGACAAACCCGGAAAAAGGGATTGACAAACCTGAAAAAGAGGTGTATAATACAAACCGTATTATTTCGGCTTACGGAACACGTCTCAACGAAAGGAACAGGTGAAACCGTTTGGCTGCATCATTTCGGAATTTTGTGATCACATTTCTGCTTGCGTCCCTGCTGTTCGGCGGTCTGGCGTACGCGTACTACGACGATTTGAAGGGAATGCTCCCGATCCCGGGCAGCACGGAAACGTCGGAATCGGACGATCCGGAAACGTCGGACGTCAGCGGTTCGGCGAGCGGCAACCCGGACGTCGGCGACCCGTCGGGCAACGGCGGGATCGAACTCCCGTCCGGTCCGGACGAGGACCTCGGGGCGATCAACGGGCTGGTCGTGAAGAAAGGGCGGGACGGAAAAGTGCTTTCCGCCAAGTTCCTGCGCATCGATTCCGCCACCAGAAAGGTCGTGACCTGCGACCTGTCCCTGACGGCGTCCCTGTACAACCGGGTCAGTTCGCTGGTCCCGCTCGGGGATTACCTTCGGATCTATCCGATCGAGCAGTCGGCGCAGGCGGTCTGTTCGCTGACGGGCTTCCCGGCGGACTTCTATCTGGTCATCACGCTGGATTCCATCCAATCGCTCGCGTCGAATCTCGGGGACGTTTCCCTCCAGCTCCGGCAGGCGATCCGCTACGTCAACCCGATCTACAGCGGCAGGGACTTTTCGGACGGCGAACTGCTTCCGCTGGATTACTATATCGAGATCCGCTCCGGCACCAACCTGTTCGCCGACGGCATACTTGAACAGATCTTCGGCGACTACGCAAAAGCGTACGCGTCCGCAGGCGGCTCCGATTCCGTGCAGGGACCGTCCCCGGACGACGTGCTGCTGGAAGTGTACACTTATCTGCTCGGTCTGCTGGGCGGGGACCGCAGGGCGGAAATGCAGGCGGACCGTGAAAAACTGGCGTCCGCGCTTTCCGGATCGGAAACCAACATGGATTCCGCCTTCCTCGCCGAACACGGCGATCTGCTGTTCCGCTACGGCGACGAAGGGTATACGGAGGTCGTCATCCCGTACACCACCCGTGACAAGACCCTCCACTCCATCAAGCAGGAGACCGCCTGAAGCGGGAAACTGCGAAAAAAAGACGAAAAAATCGAAAATCCCTATTGAAAAATCCGTTCGATTGTGATATAATAAAGAAAACTACTACATGGAGGTACGGAAAAATGGCATATTCGATCGACAAAGATTCCTGCATCGGCTGCGGCGCCTGCGCTGCGGAGTGCCCGGTGGACGCGATTTCCTGCGGTGAGGACGGCAAGTACGAGATCGATCCGGACACCTGTCTGGAATGCGGCGCCTGCGCCGGGACTTGTCCTGTCGGCGCGCCGAAGGAATAAGGCGCCTGCCGTCAGACGTTCTGTGAACGGGGATGCGCTCCATGGTCGGCTTCCACGGAGCGCATTTTCTGTCAGAACGGTTTTTCAAGATATTTTTCAGAGAGGACGTCCGTCGGTTTGGAAGGCGAAAGGCTGGAAACGGAGATCAACGGCGGTCTGGTGCTGTCGGAATATCGGTCGGGGATCCGCTTCGGGACGGACGCGCTTTTGCTCGCGTCGTTTGCGAAGGAGCGCGTGAAGCGCGGGCTCTGCGCGGACTTCGGGACGGGCAGCGGGGTGCTGCCGCTCCTGCTGCTCGCGGGCGGGAGCCGGGCGAAGTTCCTTGCGGTAGAACTGCAGGAGCGCTATGTTTCGCTTGCGCGGGAGAATGTCGAACGCAACGGGTTTGCCGATTCCGTCGATCTGCTGCACGGGGATCTGCGGGCGTATCGGACGCTGCTTCCCGCCGGGGGCGCGGACAGCGTCGTCTGCAATCCGCCGTATCTGCCGGCTGACTGCGGGCGGAAGAATCAGGCGGCGGAAAAGCGCATCGCGTGGCACGAGGACTGCCTGCCGGTGGATGCGCTTGCGGGCGCCGCTTCGTGGATCCTGCGCCCGGGCGGGATCTTCCTTTGCGTCTATCTGCCGTCCCGCCTGACGTCGCTGCTCTGCGCGCTGCGGGAAAACCGGCTGGAGCCGAAGCGGCTGCGCTGGGTGGTCCCGTCGCCGGGCGAGGCGCCTTCTTTGCTGCTTCTGGAAGCGAAAAAGGACGCCCGTGAGGGGATGCGGGTGCTTCCGTCGCTCTACCTGTACCGGGACGGGACGCATACGGAAAAGAGCGCGGAATCGGAAAGGATCTCCGGGGAGAAAGGATAAAGGAGAGGGGGAAAACGGATTTGAGCGGGCACGCGGGGGCGAAAGCCGGCGGCGTACGTTCGGTTTTGCTGCTTTTGGTCCTTGCATTGCTGCTTCCGGCGGTGTTTTTCGCCCTGCCGGAGGGGGATCCCGCACGCCCCGGCGGTTTCGCCGAGGAGGATCTCCGGCGCGAACAGGCGCTCTCCGCCGCGATGGAACCGTCGTCGGGGGAGGGGCCGTCGCGCCTTTCTTCGTTCGGGAGCGCCTCTCCCGAAGGCGAAGAGGGCGTGCGCTGCATCGTCCGCTTCTCCGAAACGCTCCCCGAGGAGGAACTGTCGGCACTGCTGGACGGGGTGAACGCACGTCCGCTCGCGCAGTCCTCCGAGCGGCTCTTTCAGGTCCTCCTGCCCGACCCGAACGCGTTTGAGGAACGATGCGGGGACGCCCTGCTTTACCTTTCGGAGGACCGCCTGCTCGCGTCGTCCGAGATCCCGACCGACCCGAAGCTTGCGGAGCGGACGGAGTATGCTCAGCTCAATTTGTTTTCCGCGTGGGAAAAGGTCACGCCTGCCTCGGACGTTCTCGTCGCCGTGCTGGATACCGGCGTCGACCGCTCCCACGAGGAGCTTTCCGATGCGCAGATCCTGAGCGGTTACGACGTGCTGGAGGGTTCCTCCGGGGTGTCCGCCGATCGGGACGGACACGGGACTTCCGTGATCGGTCTGATCGCGGCGAGCGCGAACAACGGCGTCGGGTCCGCCGGCGTCGCTTACGGCGTGCGCATCCTGCCGATCCGCATCGCGGACAAATCCAAGGCGATCTATTCGTCCGATCTTATCAGCGGCATCCGTTTTGCCGCGGACGCGGGTGCGCAGATCATCAACCTGTCGCTCGGCGGATACGAGTATTCCGAGGCGGAATACGACGCGGTGCGCTACGCGCTCGGACGCGGGTGCATCCTGATCGCGGCAGCCGGAAACGACGGCGAAAAGGAGCGTGCGGAGGACCCGGTCTACCCGGCGTCCTATCCGGGCGTGATCGGAGTCGGGTCCTGCGGCGCGGACGGGGCGCTTTCCGCCTTCTCGCAGCGGAGCGATACGGTGGACCTGCTCGCGCCGGGCGAGAACCTGCTGCTGCTTGCGGCGGGCGGTGAGGGAGAAAACGCATACCGCTACGCGAACGGAACCAGCTATTCGGCAGCCCTCCTGTCCGGCGTGGCGGCGCTCGCGCTTTCGGCGTTGGACGAAGGCGTCCGCATGAACGCGGAGGAGCTGGAGGTCCTGCTCGCGGACGGACGGACGCG
>CANQVQ010000098.1 GCA_947627335.1 uncultured Clostridia bacterium
TCCTCCGCACGGATCTGTTCGGGGTTGTTCATGTAGACGTAGGTCCCGCCTTCCCGCTTGACGTAGTTGACCTTCGCCGGTTCGAGCGGGTCGGTCCCGTCCCCGTCGAGCGGGAGGTCCGAGACGTCCGCCGCCGGAAGCAGGTCGTAGGGCAGGGTGACCGTGTGGTTTTCCGCGACGGTTTCGAGGGAGAACGGCGCGTTCGGCTTTTCGGTCCGGACGGTCAGGGTGTACGTTTGGTCTTCGGTCAGGGAGACGGAAAGCGAGGTCTCCCCTTCGGCGATGACTTCGCCGCCGGTCGAGCGGGAAAGCGAAAGGGCGGACGCGTCCGGGCAGGTCAGGCGGTAGGTATCGGTATACGGGGCGACGACGGCGTACGTCCGCACGCCGGACCCGTCGGTCACGTCCGTGACGCCCGAAAGCCGGAACGCGGTATACACCGCCGCCGGTTCCGCGTAAACCGGCAAAGCCCCGCCGACGAGCGGCAGGGCGACGCAAAGGACAAGCAGGAGCGCGAAGATCCGTTTCATGCAAAACCTCTTTCTGCGGAGGTCACGCGCTTTCGCCGACCCCGCGGATGCTGTATAACGCGAGCAGGAGCGTCTGCTCGTTCGGAGCCGTCAGGCGGCATCCGAGCGAACCGTACAGGCAGTCCGCCCGACAGGTCCCGTCCGATCCGACGGTCACGCCGAAGACGCACTTCCCGACGGCGACCCGCTTCGCCCCCTCGGCGAGGGCGTACTGCGACGTGTCGGTATCGGTGACGAGGAAGCGGACGTCCGCTTCGTCAAAGCTGAGGATCGCGCAGAAGCCGCCGTCCTCGGAAACCGTATGCAGGATGCTGTCCGGCGCACTGCCGTCGGGCAGGGATTCGAGGTAGAGCAGCCCGACCGGGAGGTTTTCGGTGGAAAGCCATGTGACCACGTCGGTATAGACTTCCGCACGTTCCCCGTCGGCGAAAGCGGGCGGCAGGGAGCCGTTCCCGGACAGGGAAGCGGTCCCTTGCAGGGCGTAGAGCAGCCGAAGCTCCTGCTGCCGGTCGTTCCAGCGTTCCCACGTCTCCTTTTCGCGGCTGGAGCGCGCCGCGTTCGACAGGCTGAACGCACCGCCGACGAAGATGGCGACGGTCAGCAGGGCGGCTGCCAGCACCGCCGCGGGATGGATCCGGCGGCTTCGGCGCATGGAATCCGGCATGGGGGCGCGGAAGCTGATGCGGAGAAGTCCCGCCTGCAGCTCCTCCTCGCTTTTCGGCTCGTCGCCGCTGAGTTCGGCGAGGTAGGCGAAGCATTCGTTGACCAACCGCAGGTCCGCTTCGTCCTGCGGTTTTGCCAGTTCCAGATCAATGAGACGCGTCAGGATCGCGGCACGCTGCTCGTCGGAGATCGCGTCGCCGTCGAGCAGATGCAGCAGGTCGGCGCTCGTCGGGTTGCGGTCCATACGCGTCACCTCCCCTGCGCGTCGGGCGGACGCTTGCCGAAGGTCGGAAGCGCCGACGCCGGGAGAAGCTCGGGCAGGATGCGCTCCCGCAGCTTCTTGCGGAGCCTGCAGAGGGACACCTTGACCGTGTTTTCCTTCATATGTAGACGGTCGGCGGTCTGGCGGACCGTCAGTTCGCCGACGATGACGCAGTCGAACAGCTTCCGCTCGTTCGCGTTGAGCCGTTCACGGATCTGCTGGAGATAGGTGGCGTAGGTTTCGCGTTCGATGACGTGATCCTCCGCCGAAGCGCGCCGCTCCGGATCCCGCTCGGCTTCCTCAATGAGCTGCTCGAAATCCATCGGTTCCGGCTCCCGCGCCTTCTTGCGGAAGAACGCCGCCGTCAGCAGGCGGATGCTGCGGGTGGTCCAGACGTGCAGACCGATCTCGGTGTGCGTTTCCAGCTCCCCCCAATGCTTCCAGAGCGCGACGAAAGCGTCCTCGACGATCTCCTCCGCGTCGGCGACGGACAGGCGGGCGGATGCCCGGCAGTAGCGAATGAGGTTTTGGAAGGAACGGCGGTAAAAATCGTCGAAGGACAGCTCCTCCGCCTGTTCCGCAGGCTTTTCGGTTTTTTCAGCCATCTTCCGTCCCCCTTTCGTCTCCGGCTTCCTTTTCAGTATAGCCAATCCGTTCCCGCTTGTCAAGAGGAAATTTGCGCAGAACCGACAAAAAAAGCGGTTGGAAGATTTTGGTTTGTAGGTTTTAGACAAAGAAAGACCTTCATTTTTTGTGGAAATGACGCCTCGCGACGCTTTTTGCGGGAGGGCTGTACCCCTCGGCGCAAAAGAAAAACATTGTTCAACAGGGGTGCAGCATCGGAAAGGGTTCGTCCCGCCGGTGTTTGTGACCCGTCTCCTTTTGTCCTGCGGGCGTTTTGGGGGAGCCGTCCGCAGGCGTATTAACGTTCGGGTGACAAACGCAATCGCGGCGTCGCCGCTACGCGTCGCCTTGCTCTGCGTTTTTCCCCCGAAAACCCCCTTTTCGTCGAAAACCGGCTCGGCTTGCGCCAATGCTGACGCCGCCTTCGCCGTTTTTCTCTTAAGGAGTCCCTCCGGCGGTTCATGCCCGCCTACGGGACGATATTTTATTGGAAACGCTTCGCGTATGGGGGCAAACGGGGCGGTGTTCGGAGCCGTCCGCGGGCGAATTGCACAAAAATGGGAATGCGGTTTTGTCCGAATGGGAGAAGCGAAGAAAATGCGGTGGAAAACTGTACCGCTTCGGGGGGTAAACGGACATTTTCCCAATAGAAGGCGTTTGACGGCGGGAACGCACGGTTTGCCCGTCGGAAGAACGGAAAAGGAGGAAACGTATGAAAAAGAAAACCCTTGCGGTCCTGGTGTCGGTCGTTCTGGTGCTGACGATGGGACTTGCCGTTTTCGCGGAGGAAATGACGATCGGCGTACTTTCGGGCGCCCCGGAAGACACGGAAGAAGTCGTTACCCCGGCGGAAGAAGCCGTCGAAGAACCGACGGAGGAACCGGCTGAGGAGCCGACCGAAGAACCGGTTGAAGAACCGGCGGAAGAACCGGCGGAAGAGCCGGTCGAGGAACCGGTCAAAGAGCCGGTGAAGATCCCGGAGGGGCTGCCGTTCAAGTTCACCACGGCGGACCTGACGAAAGAGCAGTTTGACAGCATCTACCAGGATCAATGGTTTGACGGCGTTGCCGACCATCTGGACGTCAGCTACGTCGCGGAAGAAGGCAAACTCGCCGAGCTGCGCAACATCGGCGACCAGACCTGCACCGTCGAGTTCTACGTCTGCTACCTCGCGTATGACAACACCATCGCCGAGGACAGCCTGCAGACCTTCGTCCTTGAACCGGGCGAGAGCGCGACCGTCGAGTATGTGGAAGGCTACGATTACGCGTATGCCGGGTTGGTCTCCGTCGAATGCGACGGCAAGCGTGTCGATTTCCCCGCGATGGTGGGCGGGATCGAGACCCCGCACGACCCGGAAGCGGCGGTTGACGCCGTGCCGGTCGACCCGTCCGCGTTCACGACGAGTGCGACCCTGCACAAGTACGGCGAGAACACCCTCGCGATCGTTAACGTGAAGAACGACGGCGAGCAGAACAGCCTCGTGACCGTGACCGGCAACTACCTTGCCGCGGACGGCAGCGTGCTTGGCACCGAAACGCAGACCTTTGACGGATTCTCCGCAGGCTGGTCGAACAGCTTCGTGTTCAATCCGGGTTATGCGTTCGACGGCTTCACCTACGAGGTGACGGCGGTCGAAACCGACTACGACAGCATGGCGAACAAGGTCCTGCTCGAGCAGGGCAGCTGCTACGCGGATGCGTACGGGCTTGATCTGGACGCGGAAACCTGGGAAGAGATCTTCGAGAACGCGACGATCTCCGGGTTCCGTTCGATCGGCGCCGGCTTCGGGAGCGACTGCACCGTGGCGTACCTTTCCGGGTTTGAAGGCGACGGTGAGACCTACGGTGTGCGCGTCGACGCGGACCTTCTGCTGGTCGCGCCGAACGGCGACGTGGAAAAGGTGATCGATAACGCTCTCGTGAACGCGAACGGCTATCTGGAGGATTGCGATGGGAGACATCTGACGCTTGTCGACTCCTACGAACTCTTCGGCGAGTACCGCGACCTGTCGGATTACAAGCTGGTGGTCAACGTTCATTCCGTCAATTCCCGTACGCTTGTGAACGTCGGACATTCCGTCAGCGAAGTTCCTTCCGAGCCGTCGTTCATTTCCTGGGTGCTCCGCTGCGGGTACGGGCTGTTCATCGACGCCCCGCTGCCCCGCTGAGGGAGAGCGATCCCGCCAAGCCCTCCTTGCGCCTGCGGGCGGTTCGGGGGAACCGTTCGATCCGGGCGAGGGCTTGCACAAAGGGGGAACATCTTTCCGAGCGGTTTGCGGCTTTGACCGTTTGGAAGGTTCCGAAAAAAAGAGGGAGATTCGTCTCCCTCTTTTCGTTTGCCGAAAAAACGACCCGAAAATTTTTCGATTTTCTTGTACCCTTCAGGCGAGAAAACGGACATTTACCTCATAGGAAGGATTCTATTTGAACGGAGGGACGTGCGATGCGGGAAACCAACGGAACGGAAAAGCGGAAAGGGCGTTTCCTGCGGACGCTGTCGATGGTCCTCTCCTTTTTGCTGGTGACGTCCGCCTGCGTGTTCGTGCTGAGCGGGATGCAGCGGGTCGCCGTGGCGGGGGAACTGCATCCGAGCCGCCCGGAGTCGAATGCGCCGCACCCGGTCGTCGCGGAGGGGTTTTCCGTTCTGCAGCGCAGCTACGATTACGGGGAGACCCGGTTGATCGTGCTGGAGGTGGAAAACCAATCGGACGCGGACTTTGACGTGACCGTCGCGGCGACTTTCCTCGACGATTCCGGCGCGACCGTGCAGCAGGACGTGCGCAGCTTCGACGGGTTCGCCGCCGGGTGGCGGAACTGCTTCTTTTTCCGTGCGGAAGCGCCGTTTACGGCGTTCACCTACCAACTGACCGCCGAGCCGACGGAACATCCCGTCGTCGCGTCCGAACTGACGCTGACCTGGCGGCTCAGCCGTGGGTACGCGATCTCGCCGGAGGAGGAGCGGCGGCTGGAGCTGGAGATGCGGTCGTCCGGGCAGGACGGTTTACAGACGGTCCCGGCGATCTTCTTAGACCTGCTCTACCGCAACCGCGCTTCCTACGCGATCGGGTTTGCGGGGGAATATCTGGTGGTGGACCCCGACGGGGAAGTGTTCGCCGTCAACACCTTCGCGTGCGAAGCGGAGGCGGGCGCACAGGACGGCGTCCAGCAGAGTGCGATCTACTACTGGGAGGACGGCGACGCCGGTGCGGCGACCGAGAGCGCCTACCCGGAGGAACTGCGGGGGAATGTGACGGTCTACGTTTCGCTGACGGCGGCTTCGGACGATTCCGACCACGAACCGGCGGACGCGCCGCCCTACATCAAGCGGAATTTCGCCGTGCCGGGGCTGGCAAGCCGGACCTTCTCGGTCAGCGGCAAGCGGTACACCGACGCGGACGGCTCGAGCGACGTGGTCGTGCTGGACGTGCAGAACGTCTCGTCGGAGGCGCAAAGCCTGACCATCCATGCGCAGTATCTGAGCCGGTCCGGCATCCCGCTCAAGGAGGAGACGCGGACCTTCGACGGCTTTGCCGCCGGGTGGTCGAACAGTTTCTTGTTTGAGCCGGGCATCGAGTTCTACTCCTTCGCCTACACGGTCGAGTCGGCGCCCTACGGCGGGTCTTGTCTCGCGGAGCTGGTGGATGTGGACTGGGTGCTCTCGTCTGCGGTGGGGTTCCCGCCGGACGTGGCGGAGCATCTCGCCGACTACTGGGCGAGCGGGGAGCTGCCG
>CANQVQ010000099.1 GCA_947627335.1 uncultured Clostridia bacterium
TTCTGACCGTTTCGAGGTACCCCGAAACGGTCAGAAGCCCCTGCGGGGACTGCTCGGTAGAGAGCTTGGAAAACACGGATTCCGGCACGCCGCAGAGCGCGTCCTCCGGGACCTGCCGCAGCAGCTCCGCGTAGACCGTCTCCGCCCCGTCCCGCACGAACACCGTCTTCGGGCGATGTCCGAACCGCAGGTACTCCTCCAGCAGGTGCGCCCCTTCAAAGAAGAACGTCCGCGTTTCCTCCCGGTATTTGCGCAGGGACAGCTTCCCGGTCTGCACGACCGCCGGATTGCTCCGGGATGCAATGCGTTTCATGGTTATCTTACCCCGACAAAGAAAAAATCTGTACCAAGTCTTTCCTTTTTATAATAGTACAGATTTTTTTGCTTGTCAACCTTTTTTTCCGAAAACGACCCGATCATTTTTGGAATAATCCTTCACGACCCCGACGCTGTAGCCCGCTTTTTCCAGCAAATCGGACACTTCTTCCGCCTGGTCGCAGCCGATCTCGAACACCAGATACCCGTCCGGCTTGAGCAGCAACGGTGCATACGCGATGATCGCACGGTAGTACCGCAGACCGTCCTCCCCGCCATCGAGCGCGCTCTCCGGCTCGTAGCGGACCTCGGTGGAAAGCAGTTCGATGTCGTCCGTCGGGATATACGGCGGATTGGAGATCAGCAGGTCGAACGGTCTGCCCGCCTGCAGAGAAAGAGCGGCGTACTCCTCCTCGTCGAGCACGTCGAAGCGCAGAACCCGCACGTTTTCCTGCTCGCGCAGGTTGAAAAGCGTGTATTTCAGCGCCTCGCGGGAGAGTTCGAGCGCGTATCCCTCGCAATCCGGACGGGCTGCGGCGAGCGCCTTCGCGATGCAGCCGCTTCCGGCGCAGAGATCGGCGAACAGGTCGCCGGGACCAAGCAGCTTCAGCGCCGTTTCGACGCAGACCTCCGTGTCGAAACGCGGAATGAAGCAGCCGCTGCCGACGGCGATCTCCTGCCCGTAAAAGGTGCAGGAACCGAGGACATACTGCAAGGGCTTCCCCATCGAAAGCTCGTAGATCGCTTTCCCGCAGAATTCCTCCGCCTTTTCCGGCACCTCCGTGTCCGGCATGGCGAGCAGCGTCCCCCGGTCGGTCTCCATCGCTGCGGCGAGCAGCAGGTCGGCGATGACCGCCCCTTCCTCCGGGTTCATTTTCTGCAGGATGTCACGCAGTCTCGTCCGATATTCCTTCAGCAACATCAGCGCTTTCCTCCGCTTTCGCTTGCTTCCGCTTGAGGTATTCGTCCTCGTACGGCACTTCAAAATCCGGGAATTCCTCCCGCAGGGCGGACTTGATGGAAACGATGGCGACTTCCATCATCGAATCGTCCGGCTCCCGCGTCGTGATACGCTGCATCCAAAGCCCCGGAGCGGACAAGATCTTCACAAGACGGTTGTCGTGCTTCCCGGCGTACCGAATGAATTCATACCCCAGCCCGACGCAGATCGGCAGCAGAGCGACCTTCAGCAGGATCCGCCACCAGCCCCACACGTTCGGAATGAACACGATCGAGACGAAAATGGAAAGGAACACCATGACGAACATGAACGACGTCCCGCATCGCGGGTGGAACCGCTTCTGCTTTTTGACGTTCTCGACCGTCAGTTCCAGCCCCGCCTCGTAACAGAAGATGCTCTTGTGTTCCGCGCCGTGGTACTGATAGAGCCGTTTGATCTCCTTCATGAGCGAGGTCAGATAGAGGTACGCGATGAAGATGGCGATCTTGACGACGCCTTCGACCAGACACTTGAGCCGGTTCAGCCAGAACGACTGCTCGCGGACGAACTTCTCCGATTCTCCGAACAGTTCCAGCGTCAGTTCGTCGCCGTCCAACTCCGCAGATCCGATCTCCTCTCCCGCGAAAGAAAGCTTCCCGTCCTCGAATGTGTACGGGACCGGTTCATCAAATGGATTTTCTTCGATCCCGTCGGCAAGCTCGTGTGCCGAAAAGGCTCCGTCCCTGAATTCCAACACATAGGAGGACTCGTCCCCTTCGCTCCACCACGTCCCCTCGATCCCGCTCGGGAAAAGCAGGTTGGTCAGGAACGCCGGCAAGGCGATGAACAGCCCGAGCGCCAGCGCGACGCCCAGCACGACGGACACGGCGGAAATGACCGAAAGCATTCCCTTGCCGAAGTGTTTGTCCAGCCATTGGTCGAATTTGGAGGGTTCCTCGTTCTTCAGCTCCTCCTCCAGCCCCATCATCTCCGTCGAAGCGGTCAGGGTCGAAAAGGACAGGATAAACATCTCCACCAGGTTGACCACACCGCGAATGATCGGCAGATTCAGGATCTTGTACCGATCGCGGACGGTCTTGGTCTTTTTCGAGCGGACCACGATCTGCCCGTCGTCCGTGCGCCGGACGGCGATTGCGGTGGTCGTCGGACTGCGCATCATCACGCCTTCCATGACTGCCTGCCCGCCGACTTTCCCGAGCCGAGGGTCGCGGGGCTGCTTTTTCTCTATTTTCTTGCTCAAAATTTCACCTTCCGTTCTTGCTTTTTCCTCAGTTTTGTATTATACTATGATTGAAAGCCAAAAATAAAAACGAATTGTAAATTTTCAGGTGCTTTTTCGTGGATACCAAACGATTTGTGAAAAACGACAGCGGTTTCGTCTGCGGACACTGCGGGAAGGAAGTCCCGCCCCTGCGCTATACGTCCCGGAACCACTGCCCGTTCTGCCTCTGGTCGAAGCACGTCGACGTGCTTCCGGGGGACCGTGCCTGCCCCTGCGGTGGGTCTATGAAGCCGGTCGCCGTCGCCGTACATCCCCGCAAGGGGTTTCTTATCACGCATAAATGCCTGGTCTGCGGGGCGGAAAAACGCAACCGCTCCCAGCAGGACGACGACACGGACCTGCTGATCCGCCTGACCAACCCGTACAACATTTCCTGAACCAACGCCAAAGGAGGCTTCCATACTATGTCTGAACCGACCGCGGAAAAACGTCCGACGGACGCTTCCCCTTCGCCGAAACGCACTCGGACCGCCGGATTCCTGCCGCTTCTGCTGACCGCCCTGCTCGCCTGCGCGGCGGCTCTCTGCTTCCGTCCGAGCGCCGGGCGGTGGATGATGTTCCCGGTGTACCCGGTCTGCGTCGCGCTTGCGGCGCTCTTGCCGGGCAAACGCGGGATGCGTGCGACGCTGTTCCTCGTCCTGACGGCGTTTCTCAACCTCGTCGAGGCGGATACCGTCCCGGAAGCGCTGTTCGTCCTTGGCGCGGCGGCCGCGTTCTTCGTGCTCGTCGAGCTCGCAGTCTGGTGCTTCCGACGGAAGAAACGGCTCACCGTCGTGTTCGGCGTCATCATGGCGGTCGGCTGCCTTTGCACGAACGCCCTGCTGTTCGGCGACCCGATCTCCGCCGCCCTCGCGCAGAAAAAGATCGACGCGTACATCGAGCAAACCTACGACGTCGAAAACGGCGGACACCTGTTCGACGTCCTGCGCTTTGACACCTGTCACCGCGTCTACACCCTGTCCGCCGCCTGCGAAAAATACCCGAACCTGACCGGCGAGATCCTCGTGAGCGGGGATTACGTCGTCGATCATTACAGGGAACTTCTGGAATCGCTGGAGATGCAGGATCCCGCTTCCGCCGTCCTTTCGGCGCTCGCGGACGCGTTCCCGAACGATACCTTTCACGTCGAAAAAACGGGGATCGACGGTCTGATCAAACCGGGGACGCGCTACAGCATCTACAACGAAACCGATTACGGGCAAAAGACCTCCTTCTGCGTCCTGCTCAGCGGGACGATCAGCGAAGAAAAGCTGTACGAGCGGGCGCGGAACTACCTCGACGTGCTTTCCGGCGAGGGGGTGCCGTTCAAGGACGTCGTGTTCGTCGGCGGCGTCGGGATCTACTGCCGCCCGTGCCTGACGCCCGTCGATCGGGTCGGGCAGTTCTACGGCGGGCTGAAAAAAGGGATGTACGTCATGAACCATCCGGAAAACAGCACCTACCTTGCGGCAAACGGTCTGCTCGACTGCATCGACCGCCTCGCCGGACAGGGATAAGGAAAAAACGGGAACAAAATACAATGAAATACCGTTCCGTAGGCGGGCGTGTACCGCCGGAGGAACTCCTTAAGAGAAAAATGGCGAAGGCGGCGTCAGAAGTGGCGCAAGCCGAGCCATTTTTCGATCAAAGGGGGGTAATTCGGGGGGAAAAAGCAGAGCAAGGCGGAGCGCACGAAGGGCGCGAAGTCGCCGCGATTGCGTTTGCCACCCGAAAGTGAAATACGCAGCTTTTTTCATACTAAAAACCCAAAAGCAACGCGACACGGTAAACGGCGAACGCGCACACCCATGCGGCGGCAAGCTGATACGCGAAAGCGGCGACGGCGTACCGCCGCTTCCCGAATTCCCGCGCCATCGCGCCCATCGCCGCGAAGCACGGCAGATACAGCAGGAAAAATACCAGAAACGAAAGCACGGCGGGAAGGTTCGGCAGCGCACCGGCGCTTTGCAGGGTTTGCGCGAGCGTCCCCTCCCCCGCACCGAACAGGACCGAAAGCGTGCTGACGACCGCTTCCTTCGCCGAAAGCCCGGAAAGCAGAGCGGCCGCGAGCCGCCAATCCCCAAACCCGAGCGGCGCAAACACCGGCGCAAGCCGGCGGGAGCAGGCGGCAAGCAGGCTGTTCTCCTGCGGCGACGGGCGGAAGGACGTGTCGAAACTGCGCATCGCCCAGACGGCGACGGAAGCGAGCAGCAGCACCGTGAACGCCCGTTTGACGAACGCTTTTCCCCGCTCCCAGGTATGCGTCGACACCGCGCCGAGCGTCGGCAGACGGTAGGGCGGCAGTTCCAGCAGCAACGCCCCGGACGACCCTTTCAGGACCTTCCGCGAAAGCAGTGCGGTCGAAAGCAGTCCGACGGTCACGCCGAACAGGTAGAGCGCAAGCAGCACCCACGGGGCGGAACGCGGGAAGAACGCCCCGCAGAGCAGGGTCAGCAGCGGGACCTTCGCCGAGCAGGCGACGAACGGGAGGAGCAGGACGGTCAGCAGTTTCTCCCGACGGGAGGAAAGCGTACGGGTCGCCAGCACCGCCGGCACCGTACAGCCGAATCCCAGAAGCGCCGGCACCAGCGCCCGCCCGGAAAGCCCGAATCGCCGCATCGGGCGGTCCAGCACGAACGCCACGCGGGCGAGGTAGCCGCTGTCCTCCAGCAGGGAAAGGAAAAAGAACAGAGAAAGCACGGTCGGCAGGAACAGCAGGACGCTCCCGACCCCGGCAAACACCCCGTCCACGACCAGCGAACGAACCGGGTCCGCCACGCCGACGCTTTGCATCGCCGCGTCCGCCCAACCGGAAAGGTGCGCGAGCAGCAGCTCGAGTAAGTCCTGCAAAAAGGCGCCAAACACCCGAAACGTCAGGAAAAAGACCGAAAAAAGCAGGAAAAAGAAGATCGGAACGGCGAATACGCGGTGGGTCAGCACGCGGTCCGCTCGTCGGGTGGCGGTGTTCGCCGGACGGGCGGGGTCCGCCGTGACGCCCTCGCAAAGCGCATCGACGGCGGCGTACCGCGCCCGCACCATCTCCGCGACCGGGTCGTCCGGCAATTCTGCGCGAAGTTGGGAAAGCAGTTCCTCCGGCAGTCCGCGCAGGGGCTTCTCCTCCCCCATCACCGCACAGGAGAACAGAAATTCCGCCGGGAGCGGCAGACCAAGC
>CANQVQ010000100.1 GCA_947627335.1 uncultured Clostridia bacterium
AGACACGCGGATTGACCTCGATGACCGCATAGCGGAAGCTGTCCGGGTCGAGCGCGAACTGGCAGTTGCAGCCGCCGACGATGCCGAGGGCGGAAATGATGTCGAGGGACGCGGAACGGAGCATTTGATACTCCTTGTCCGCGAGCGTCAGCGCCGGCGCGACGACGACCGAGTCGCCGGTATGGATGCCGACCGGATCCACGTTCTCCATCGAGCAGACCGCGACGACGTTGCCAGCCGCGTCCCGCATGGTTTCAAATTCGATCTCCTTCCAGCCCGCGATGCACTTTTCGATCAACACCTGCGTGATCGGGGAAAGCTCCAGCCCGACCTGCGCGATCTCGCGAAGCTCGGCTTCGGTATTCGCGATGCCGCCGCCGGAACCGCCGAGCGTATACGCCGGGCGGACGATGACCGGGTAGCCGATCTCCGCCGCCGAACGGACGGCGCTCCCGAGGTCGTTCGCGATCTCCGACGGAACGACCGGCTGACCGATCTCCTGCATCAGCTTGCGGAACAGGTCGCGGTCCTCCGCCTTTTCGATCGCGTCGATACCGGAACCGAGCAGCCGCACGCCGTTCCGCTCCAGCGCCCCGGAACGGGAAAGCTGCATGGCGATGGTCAGCCCCGTCTGTCCGCCCAGCCCGGAAAGCAGCCCGTCCGGGCGCTCCTTTTCGAGGATGCGCTCAACGGTTTCGGCGTTGAGCGGTTCGAGGTAGATCTCGTCCGCGAGGTGCTTGTCCGTCATGATCGTGGCGGGATTGGAGTTGACCAGCACGACGTTGACGCCTTCCTCCCGCAGGACGCGGCAGGCCTGCGCCCCGGCGTAGTCGAATTCCGCCGCCTGTCCGATGACGATCGGACCGGACCCGATCACGAGGACCTTGCGGATACTGTTGTCTTTCACGTCCTCATACCTCCATCATCGAAAGGAACCGATCGAACAGAAACGACGTGTCGTGCGGACCCGCCGCCGCTTCCGGGTGAAACTGCACCGTAAAGCAGCGCAGACCGGGGTAACGCAGCCCCTCGCAGCTTCCGTCGTTGGCGTTGACGTACGTTTCTTCCGCGACCCCCGCGAGGCTTTCGCCAAGGACCGCGTAGCCGTGGTTCTGGCTGGTGATATAGGTGCGGTTCCCGCCGACTTCCCGAACCGGCTGGTTCGCGCCCCGATGCCCGTAGGGCAGTTTGACGGTCTTTCCGCCCATGGCGAGCGCCGCAAGCTGATGTCCGAGGCAGATGCCGAACACCGGCAGTTTGCCGATAAGTTTGCGCAGTTCGGCGATGCAGGCGGTGTTCTCCGCCGGGTCGCCCGGTCCGTTCGACAGCATCACCCCGTCCGGTGCGCTTCGCAGGACGGTTTCGGCGGTCGTATCGAACGGGTAGACCGTCACGTCGCACCCGCGTGCCGTCAGCGAACGGACGATGTTCCGCTTCGCGCCGTAATCCAGCAGCGCCACGCGGAAGCGGGACTTGCCGCCGTCTGCGGGATACACCTCGGTTTCCCGACGGCTGACCGACGCGACCGCGTCCCGCACGGCGTAGGTTCGCACCACCGCGAGGTCCACGTCGGGGGTCGGGCTGATGATCGCGTTCATCACGCCGTTTTCGCGGATCTGCCGCGTGATTTGCCGGGTATCCACCCCGCAGATGCCGCAGACGCCGCGCTCCTTCAAAAAGCCGTCCAAAGCCCCCTCGGAGCGGAAATTCGACGGCGAATCGCACAGTTCCCGCACGACGTACCCCTTCACGGCGCACGTCCCCTCGAAATCCGTCGGGATCACGCCGTAATTTCCGATCAGCGGAAAGGTCTGCACGACGATCTGCCCGGCGTAGCTCGGGTCGGTCAGCGTTTCGAGGTAGCCGACCATGCCGGTCGTAAAGACCAGCTCGCCGACGCTCTCGCTGGCTTCGCCGGCTTCGCCGGCTTTGCCGATCTGCCGTCCCGCGTAGACGGTGCCGTCGCTCAGGATCAAATAGGCGTTCTTCATGGGTCTGTTCCTTTCCGTCGGGTCTTGTCGGTTTACGCGAGCGTCGCCGCCATGACGGCTTTGATCGTGTGCATACGGTTCTCCGCTTCGTCGAACACGATGGAAGCGGGGCTTTCAAACACCTCGTCGGTGACTTCCATGCAGTCGATCCCGTAGGCGTCGCCGATTTTTTTGCCGATGTCGGTCCTGCGGTCGTGGAAGGCGGGCAGGCAGTGCATGAACCGGCACTGCTCCCCGGCAAGCCGCATCAGTTCCGCCGTCACGCGGTAGGGCGACAGCGCCTTGATCCGCTCCGCCCAGACTTCCTCCGGCTCTCCCATCGACACCCAGACGTCCGTATACAGCACGTCCGCACCGCGGACCGCCTCCGACGGGTCGATACGGAACGCGACCGAACCGCCGGACTGCGCACACAGCTTTTCGCAAGCCTCCCGCAACGGTTTTTCCGGGAAATACGCCTCCGGCGCACAGGCGACGAAGTGCATTCCGAGCTTCGCACAGCCCACCATCAGGGAGTTTCCCATATTGTAGCGGGCGTCGCCGAGGTAGACCAGTTTCCGCCCGGCGAGCGAACCGAAATGTTCGCGGATCGTCAGAAAATCCGCCAAAATCTGCGTCGGGTGGGATTGGTTCGTCAACCCGTTCCAGACCGGCACCCCGGCGTACTTCGCGAGCTCCTCGACGACCTCCTGCCCGTATCCGCGGTACTCGATGCCGTCGAACATCCGTCCGAGCACCCGTGCGGTGTCCGGGATGCTCTCCTTTTTGCCGATCTGCGAGCCTTGCGGGTCGAGGTAGACCGGGTGCATCCCGAGGTCGGACGCGGCGACTTCAAAGCTGCAGCGGGTGCGCGTGCTGGTCTTTTCAAAGATCAGGGCGATATTTTTGCCTTCGCACAGCCGATGCGGGACGCCGGAACGCTTCTTTTGCTTGAGGTCCGCCGCCAGATCGAGCAGGTATGTCAGTTCCTCCGGGGTGTGATCCAGCAGTTTCAGGAAGGAACGCCCTTTTAAGGATACGGTTTGCATGGTTTTTTCTCCTTTCGTCAGCAGTCCGCGCAGACGGACAGGAAACGCTCGAGAGCGGTTTGCAGCAGTTCCGTCGGAATGTTCAGGGCGGGCAGGAAACGGACCTTCTCCTTCGCCGTCAGGCAAAGTACGCCCTTCTCAAGGCAGACGGAAACGACTTCCTTCGCCGGTCGGACGGTTTCCACGCCGATCATCAACCCCAGCCCCGTGACCGAGCGGACGCCTTTCGCGTCCCGCAGCATCGAGAATGCCAGCCGGCTCTTTTCCCGCACGGACGCGAGGAACGGCTCGTCAAGGCGCTCCAGAACGCTGTACGCGCCCGCACAGCAGACCGGGTTCCCGCCGAACGTCGAACCGTGGTCGCCGAAGCCGAGGACGTCCTTCGCCTTTTCGCCGATCAGCGTCGCACCCAGCGGCAGACCGCCGCCAAGCCCCTTCGCGGTCGAAACCACGTCCGGTCGAACGCCGAACTGCTCGTACGCGTAGAGCGTGCCGGTCCGACCGTTGCCAGTCTGCACTTCGTCGATCATCAGCAGCACGTCCTGCTCCTCGCACAGCTTCGCAAGCCCCTGCACGAACGACGGGTCGAGCGGGACGACCCCGCCCTCGCCCTGAATACATTCGATCAGGATCCCGGCGGTCGGATAGGTCCGCAGAAGCCGTTCGACGGCGGCGAGGTCCCCCGCCGGTGCGTGATGGAAGCCGGGGGTCAGCGGTTGGAACAGCTCGTGGTAGTGTTCCTGCCCGGTCGCCGCAAGCGTCGTGAGCGTGCGCCCGTGGAAGCTGTTCTCCAGCGTCAGGATCGCACAATACTGCGGTCCCTTCTTTTCGGACGCGTACTTCCGTGCGACCTTGACGGCGCATTCGTTCGCTTCCGCGCCGGAATTGCTGTAGAACACCCGCTGCATCCCGGTGCGTCGGCAGAGCAGTTCGGCAAGCCTGGCGCAGGGCTCGGTATAGTACAGGTTGGACGTGTGCTGCAGTTTGGTCAACTGCTCCGTCACCGCACCGCACCAAACCGGGTCGGCAAACCCGAACGCGGTCACGCCGATGCCGGAACCCATGTCGATATACGCCTTCCCCGCCCCGTCATACGCCAAAGAGCCTTCGCCGCGCACCAGGTCCACCGGGAACCGCGCATAGGTATGGGCGATGTAGGTCTGGTCCAACGCCCGCAGCCGTTCATTCATGTTTCCGCACTTCCTTTCCTTCCGCGACCACCGTGCCGGCGCCCTCGTCCGTCAGCAATTCCATGAGGATCGCGTGCGGGATCCGCCCGTCCATGATCGTGACGTTGCGGACCCCCCGATGGATCGCCTCTACGCAGCATTCCACCTTCGGGATCATGCCGCCGCTGATGATGCCTTCGGAGAAGAGCGCCTTCGCTTCCGCCAGCGTGACCGACGGGATCAGCGTCGTCGGGTCGTTCTTATCCCGCAGAATGCCCGCCGTGTCGGTCATCATGATCATTCGCTCCGCGCCGAGCGCCCCGGCGATGTACGCGGCGGCGGTGTCGCCGTTGATGTTGTAGGTGTTTCCGTCCCGGTCGCAGCCGAGCGTGGACACGACGGGGATATACCCCTTCTCAAGCAGGTCCTCCACCGCGTCGATGTTCACGCGGTCGATGCGCCCGACGTAACCGAGTCGCTCGTCCTTCGGCGACGCTTCGATCAGCCGTCCGTCCATGCCGGAAATGCCCATCGCCTTGCCGCCGTGACATTCGAGCAGGTTGACAAGCGTCTTGTTGACCTTTCCGGCGAGCACCATCTGCACGATGTCCGCCGTTTCCTTGTCCGTCACGCGAAGCCCGTCGATAAAGACCGGCTCCTTGCCGAGCCGACCCATCAGGTCGCTGATCTCCGGTCCGCCGCCGTGCACCAGCACGACCCGCACCCCGACCAGCCACAGCAGGACGATGTCCTCCATCACCTGCTCCTTGAGCTTCTCGTCTACCATCGCGTTCCCGCCGTACTTGATGACGACGGTTTTGCCGTAATATTTTTGAATGTACGGAAGCGCCTGCGTCAGCACCTCCGCCCGCTGTGCGTTTGAAAACTGATTCTGCATGGGTCCCTCGCTCCTGCTTTATGTACGGTAGTCGCCGTTGATTTTGACGTAGTCGTAGGTCAGGTCGCAGCCCCAGGCGGTCGCTTCCCCGGGTCCGTCGCCGACCGTGACGCGAATTTCGATCTCCTTTTCGAGCAGGATCTCCTTCGCAAGCTCCTCGGAGAACGGCACGCCCGCCCCGTCCCGGCAGACCTCCACGCTCCCTTTCGCCGAAACGAACGACACGCCGACGCCGTCGATGCGGATGTCCGCGCCGCTGTAGCCGAGCGCGCAGAGCACCCGCCCCCAGTTCGCGTCCGCGCCGAACATCGCCGACTTGACGAGGCTGGAACAGATGACGCTTTTTGCCGCGATGCGGGCGGTTTGCGTATCTTTCGCCCCACGAACCGTACATTCGAGCAGCCGCGTCGCGCCTTCGCCGTCCCCGGCGAGCATACGGCACAGGCAGACCGTGACGGTGTTGAGCGCCCGCATGAATGTCGCGAACGCCTCGCCCTCCGCCGTGATCTCCGCGTTCCCGGCAAGCCCGTTGGCGAGCAGGATCACCATGTCGTTGGTCGAGGTGTCGC
>CANQVQ010000101.1 GCA_947627335.1 uncultured Clostridia bacterium
TCGGAGCCCAAAAACCATTTCGGCTCGGTCAGGACGGAGAGCGCCGACGCGCCCGCGGAGGCGTAGTCCTTCGCGATCGACAGGTACGGGTAGTCCGGCGAGATCAGCCCCTTCGACGGGGACGCCTTCTTGCATTCGCAGATGAACGAAAGTCCCTCTCGCGCAAGCGCCTTTTCAAACGCGAAATCCCCCCGCGGAAGGGATTCTGCGGACGCACGGAGCGCTTCGGTCGGGCAGTTCCGCCGTTTTTCCGCCACGCGCTCCCGGGCGTGGGCGGCGATCGTATCGAGGATCGTCATATCGTCGGCATGACGTTCCCGCCGCAGACCGGCAGGTACGCCCCGGTGATGTAGGACGCGAGGTCGGACGCGAGGAACAGCACGGCGTTCGCGACCTCCTGGTCCGTCCCACGGCGGCGCAGCGGGATGCGCACGTCGGTCGGCTGGACCTCGGTGTGGTTGGCACGGTCGCGGTCGGAGATCGTGTAGCCCGGGGCGACCTGATTGACCGTGATGCCGTAGGGACCCACCTCCCGCGCCAGTACCCGCATGACGCCGTCCATGCCCCGCTTGCCCGCCGCGTAAGCGGACTGCGTTTCAAAGCACTGCATGGCGCACTCGGTGTTCGTGCCGATGACCCGTCCCCAGCCCTTTTCGATCATATCCGGCAGGAACGCCTTCGCCATATGCACGTTTTGCAGGACGCAGCTGCGGAACTGGCTCTCGTAATCCTCGACCGGCTGGTCGAGCACGGACTTCCAATCGTACTGCACCACGGCGTTGTCGACGAGGATGTCCGGCATCGGAAAGCCGCTCGCCCGGATCCCGTCGCGCATACGCAGGACGCTTTGCAGGTCGCCGACGTCGGCGCTGACCGTCATGCAGCGCGTACCGCGTCCGCGCAGTTCCTCGGCGAGGGACGCCGCCCTGTCGGGGTTGCGGTAGGAATGCAGGAGCAGATTCGCCCCCGCCTGCGCGAGGGTACGCGCCATCACGCGCCCGAGTTCGCCGGACGCGCCGGTCACGAGAGCGGTTTTTCCCGTAAGGTCAATGGAAATCATGTTGGGTTCTCCCTTGCTTGTCGCTTCTGAAATTTTTCAATCTTCCAACGCCATACCGTCACGACGGCGCTTCCCTTTATTTTTTCAGCGAAAGCCCGTCGCGGAAGGCGTTGCCGACGACGTCGCCCAAACGGCGATAGGTGTTGTGCACCGGGTCGAACGTGATCGGGTCCAGCTTTTCCGGGTCGATTTTGCCCGCTTCGTCGAGGACGGAACCGTCGGCGGACACGTTGACGATCTCGCCGACCAGACGGCAGGTCGCCGGGTCATAGCTGACGACGCGGCACTCCAGCGCCATCGGCAGTTCCTCCAGCAACGGCGCGTCCACGAAATCGCTCTTGACGGCGTGGAATCCGGCGATCTCCAGTTTTTTCGGCTCGTCGTTCGCCGAAACGACGCCGAGATAGTCGCATTCGACGACGTGCTTCGCGTCCGCCATGCTGACCGTGAACGCTCCGCGCTCGCGGAGGTTGCGCACGGTCTTATGCCCGGCGCTCAGGCAAAGGGAGATCTGCGTATCGTCGCTGATGCCGCCCCACGCGGCGTTCATCGCGTCCGGTTCGCCGTTTTCGCCGTAGGTCGCGACGATGAATACCGGCTGGGGGTAGGTGTAGGGTTTCGGACCGAAATTCTTACGCATAAGTCGACACATTCCTTTCTTTTATCGGATAAAATTCGTGCTTTGCCGGGCTTCCTTTTCCGGCAATCCGTAGGTCTGCTTGCCGAGGGCGATGCTCTTGACGAGGAACGCGAAATTCCGCGCAAGCGTGCGGACCGATTGCAGTCCTTCCGCGTCCTGCGACGCTTCGCCGGGTTTCTGCCCGTGGACGCTGTTCCAGTACTGCCCGGACGCGACGGGCATCCCGCTGATGGTGAAATACTTGTTGAGCTGGTCGAACGTCGCGGAAAGCCCGCCCCGACGGGCGGCGACCACGCACGCGCCGACCTTCATGGTCTTATCCGCGTGACAGCTGTAGAACAGGCGGTCCAGGAAAGCCGTCAGCGTCGAATTCGCGGACGCATAGTACACCGGACTGCCGACGATCAGCCCGTCGCAGGCGGCGAACTTCGGCGCAAATTCGTTGACGGCGTCGTCGAACACGCACTTCCCGGTTCTCCCGCATCCGCCGCAGCCGATGCACCCGCGGATCGGCAGATGTCCGACCTGCGTCAGCTCCGTTTCGATCCCCTCCGAGCGCAGGACGGTTTCCATTTCCCGCAGCGCCAGCGCCGTATTGCCGTTGGCACGCGGACTTCCGTTGACCAAAAGAACGTACATACAAATCCCTCCGAACGGTTATGATTCGCTTTCCAGCTTCCAGCCGAAATCGTTGTGATAGATCATCAGTTTCGTCATGCCGCCGTCCACGCAGATATTCTCCCCGGTGAGGAACGACGCTTTCTCCGAGCAAAGGTAAAGCACGAGGTTCGCGACGTCCGACGGCTTCCCCACGCGACCCGCCGGATGCTGCAACGCGTCCGCGCCGTCGAAGGTTTCGCCGGTCGTGTCGATCCAGCCGGGGGAGATGGAATTCACGCGGACCTTCCCGGCGAGGCTGACCGCCATGGCGTGGGTCAGGGCGCTGATGCCGCCCTTCGCCGCCGTGTAACTCTCCGTGCCGGGCTGGCTCATGCGGTCGCGGCTGGAGGAAATGTTGACGACGCACGCGCCGGGCGCGAAATACGGAAGAAACAGCTTCGTCAGGTAGTACGGCGCGGTCACGCCGACGGCGAGCGCGTTCGCGAAATCGTCGTATCCGCCGTCCGGCAGTCCGCGGCTGCGCGGGGCGGCGTTGTTGACGAGAAAATCCACCTTTCCGTGGTCGTCGACCACCCGACGGGCGAACCGTTCGAGCGTTTCGCGGTCGGCGAGGTCGCCCTGAAAGTACGGGTTTTCCAGCAGGTCGATGACGCAGACCGACGCGCCCTGCGACGCGAACTGCTCGCAGATGAACTTCCCGATCCCCCGTGCTCCGCCGGTCACGACCGCGACCTTTCCGGCAAATTCGCCGGACGCTTTACGGGCAGACATAGGTGTCCCCCACGGAGAGCGCGAAGTGCAGACAGGCGTCCCCGGTCCCGGTGTAGCCGCTCTTGCCGACCGTGCCGACGGTCGCCGAACGGGTCACCTCCGTGCCGACCGTGACGTTGCTGGTTTCGAGGTGGTAGTAATAGCTGAAGATGCCGCAGCCGTGGTCGATCACGACGGCGTTGCCGAACGCACCGAGCGTGCCCGAAAACACGCATACACCGCTCTGCACGGCGTGAACGTCCGCACCAGACGGGGATTTATAGAGGTTGCCCTCGAGGGTCTTCATGCCGGTCCCCTCGACCGCACTGTTGCCGAGGACGACCGTGCTGCCGAACGCGAGATCGATCTCCCCGTTGACCGGTGAACCGAACGCGAGGTCGGCGCTCAGGCGAGGCGTGCCATCCGACGCAAGCCGAAGCTGCCGGAGGGTCCCGGAAAGCGTTTCCAGCTCCGCCGGGGCGAGGTAGGCGGTATAGTCCGCGTCGGAGATCGTATAGGTACGGGTCTGCGGTTCGGGCGCGTCCGTCACGCGGACGTCGACGGTGCGATGGGTCTCGCCGGAGGTCACGGTGACCGTGTAGGCGCCCGGTTCGGTGTCCGCCGGGATCGGCAGAGCCGCGTAGCTGCTTTGCGCCGTGCTGTCGTAGTAGAATTTCGCAGGCTCGACGGGCAGGTCCGTCGTAAGCGTAAGGTCCTCGTTCTGGTTCGTGTAAAGCGCTTTCAAAAGCACATATCCGCCCGCGACGACCGACTTTTCGCCGTTCTCCGCCGCACCGACCGCCTCGACCTGCGCCGGGACGTCGTAGAGCACCCGGAAGCGGTAGCTCGCGTCGCCGTAGCGCTCGGCGTTGCTCGCCTGGCTCCAGTTCGCGTTGACCTCCACCTCAAGCAGGGTGTCCTGCGTGAACTGCAATCCGGCGAAGGAGGTGACGTTATCCAGCTCGTAGCGCGTACCGCCGTCGGAAATGCCGTAGACGGTCAGCCCGTAATTGCTGGGCTTGGTCGAAAAGGACAGGTCGTTGCTGAAGTCCGCGAACAGGTTGCAGGTGACGGTTTCGGAAGCGGTCTGCGTCAGACCGTCCTGGTAGTAAGCCCCGTCCGCCTTGCGGTAGTTCCAGGTGTAGGAATCCGGCGAGACCGGGTATTGACGGTCGCCCGAGCAGACCGTCAGCGTCGGGAGCAGGTAGGACGCGTAGACGTACTCCATCTCCGGGCGGACCAGAAGCGCCGTAGCGTCCTCCGGCGCAAGCAGGCGGAAACGGTCGTCCGAAAACTGCGCCATGCAGCCGGACGGACTGACCGACGGATAGAGGCGATACGCCGTCCCGTCGAGGGACAGCGTGACCGGCGTTTCGCCGTCGACGTCCCGCACCGGCTGATCGACGATCGACGCGTGCTCCAGCAGGGAGGTATAGAATTCCACGTCCGCTTCCGCCGTCCAACGCTTCTCCGTCCCGTCCGGCAGGGTCGCGCAAACCTCCGTGATGCCCTTAAAGGCGGACGCGCCGCTCAGGATCTGCGCGGCGTACCACGCGATGAAGAGCAGCGGCAAAAGCAGCAAAACGGCGACGGCGACCGTGATTTTTCGGTGTTTCCCAAGTTCAAACATATGTAACGTCCTCCCCTTCCGTCCGTACTTTTCTATTATATTCGATTTTCCGTCCCCCGTCAAGCCTTTTTTTGCGTTTGCCCGTTTTTTTCGGTTGAACCGCCGACGGACGGGCGATACTCAAAGCGGAAGAAAACGCAAAAAGGAGGAGCGAAGATGCTGACGACCGGATACGACGAAACGGTATCCGCCCTGCAGGCGGAATTTGCCGACTGCGCCGACCTGACCCTGCGGCAGATGCAGGTCGGGGCGTTCCGCCTGACCATCGCCTGCTTCAAGGGCATGAGCGAGCGGGGAGCGCTGGGCGAACTGGTCCTGCGACCGCTGCTGACCGTGCTGCGGCAGGGGGATTTCGGCGGCAACTACGGGGAGGTCCTGCGGTGCGGTGCGATTCGGACGCCGCAAAGCCTGACGGAGGTCTACGACGCGATGCTGCGGGGGGACGTGTTCCTCGCGGCGGACGGCGGACAGGGCGCGTCCTACTGCCTCGCGAACGTGCAGGCGGGGCTTTCGCGGAGCGTGGAGGAGCCGGACAGCGACGTGACCGTGCGCGGTCCCCGGCTGGGATTTCTGGAGGACGTGGAAAAGAATATGACCCTGCTGCGGCAATTCCTGCGGACCGGAAAGCTGAAATTCGTCTCGCTGACCGTCGGCAAACTCTCCCGCACCCGCGTCACGCTCGCCTACCTCGAAGGGCGGGCGGACCCGGCGCTCGTCGACGCCCTCTCCCGCCGCATCGCCTCCCTGCGTGCGGAGGCGGTCATGGATTCCGGCAACCTCGAAATGCTTTTGCAGGGGCGGCATTCGCCGCTCTTCCCGAAGATGGGAAGCACCGAAAAGGTGGACAAAGCCGCCTCCAAGCTGCTCGCCGGGCGGGTCGGCGTCATCGTGGACGGTTCGCCGTTCGTGCTGACCGCCCCGTATGTGTTCGCCGAGAGCATCCAATCGGCGG
>CANQVQ010000102.1 GCA_947627335.1 uncultured Clostridia bacterium
CCACATCCTTCCGTTTTTTGCGGAGATGAATGTGCGTGATATAACTCCGTTTGCAATCTTAACATGGGAACAAACAAAGTCTTCTTACGGTTGCAAGTACCGACGCATCCTTCGCACCCATCTTGGTTCCATCCTTCGTTTTGGGAATCGGTATTTTGACCTTCCAAACGCTTTGCTGAAGGTAGAGCCGATTCGGAACACAGAGCAGAAGAAGGAAATGAATATTTGGACCAAAGATGAATTTGAAACATTCATTCATGTTGTAGACGATCCAATTTACCGTTGCCTTTTCCGCTTTCTGTATATCACCGGATGCCGAAAAGGGGAAGCGCTTGCTCTTAGTCCCGGAGATCTAAACCCATCAAATTGTACGGTGTCGATTACCAAAAACCTTACCCGGAAAGTAAATGGCAGAACGTATGCGATCACATCACCAAAAAATCAGTCGAGCAACCGTGTCATAGATTTGCCGCAAAATATCATGGACGATTTAGTCGCCCTGACGCCCAGGGACTCCAGTTTCCTTTTTGGGGGAGATAAGCCTTTAGTTGACAACACCCTCCATCGCCGGTTTCGACAATGGGTGGAAATATCCGGGGTTAAAAGGATTCGCATTCATGACCTGCGTCACAGTTGCGCTTCCTATCTTTTAAGCGAGGGAGTTACGATCGTTGCCGTGAGCAAACGTCTTGGACATTCAGATATAGAACAGACACTAAACACATATAGCCATGTTTTGCCTCAAGATAATGCACGGATAAACAAGTTGTTCATGGAGATGTGAAAACTCGTTCCCCGTATTCTCCACCAAAAATCGGCAAGGCATTCGCCTTGCCGATTTTTCACTCTTCACTCTTCACTCGCAAAATCCAAACGGTCGCGCAAACGGACTGCGCAAAATAGGCGGGAAACCGAGAAAATTTTCGGTTTCCTCTTTCTTTTTTGCAAAAAGTATGGTATACTGTTTTCACGGTCACGCGGACCCTGCCGGAATGACCGTTTGATCTCTCAAGGGAAAAGGGGAATTTTCACATGACCAAGAAACGCATTCTGACGGCGCTTCTGTGCCTGCCGCTTCTGGCGGTCGTCTGCCTGATGTCCGTATCCCTCGCCGTCGGTTCGACGTCCTCCCGCGAAATGCCGGGCGACCTCGACGGGGACGGTGCGCTGTCCGCCTACGATCTGACGCTCTACCTGCGATACCTCGCGGGGCAAACCTCGCTTTCCGATCGCGCCCTCGCCCGTGCGGACCTCAACGGGGACGGCGAACGGGACGAAAAAGACGTCGAACTGCTTCAACAATATCTTTCCGGCACGGAGGTGAACGGAATGGAAACCGTAAATACGAAACGGGTCGCCTATCTGCCGCTGGACAACCGTCCGGTCAACAAGGACCGTGCGATCTACCTCGCGCAGTCCATCGGCATCGAGCTCGTCCTGCCCGAGGAAACGCTTTACCGCACGGCGCTCGACACGATGGAACCGAACCCGGACGGCAGTACCATCGGCAACCGCGAAGCGCTGCTCGAATGGATGAAGGAAGCGGACAAGACCTGCGACGCGTTCGTGCTTTCGGTGGACCAGGCGCTTTCGGGCGGTCTGGTCGGCTCGCGTTGGCTGCAAAATACTGACCTTTCCCTGGAAAACGAGATCATCGACGAGATCGCCTACCTGTGTGCGCATAACACGGTCATCCTGTTCGATACCGTCATGCGGCTCGCGTCTACGTCCGGCTACCAGGGGCTGGACCTGGACACCTATTACGCCCTGCGCGGCTACGGCGAGGTCGCACGTCGGTCGCTGAGCGGCAGTGCGCTGACCGTCGAAAACATCGTCGCGGGCTACCGCTATGACGCGAACGGGCGGGAGATCCCGTTCTCACGCGGCGAGGAGATCCTGCGGCACTACCTTGCGTCCCGCGAACGCAAACTTCGTCTGGCGGACAGACTGCTCGACAAGGTTTCGGGAAGTGCGGAATTCCTCTACATCGGGGTGGACGATTCCTCCCCGCAAAAGACCATTCAGACCAACGAGATCGCCTACCTGACCGCGAAGCTCGGCGACAAGGGCGTGCTGAGCGCCGCGACGGACGAACTCGGGCTTTGCTGCCTGACCCGCATGGCGACCCTGCTTTACGGCTCGCCGAAGGTGCATTTGACCTATTTCGGCGACGGCAAGGACCTGCCCGCGGACGGCTTCGACATCGGGACGCTGGACGAGATGCTGGAAACGCACCTCGTCTGCCTGAACGTCGAAAAAACCGACGACACGAAAGACGCCCTGCAGGTGTTGGTGCTGACGAGGAACAACTCTTCGAGCGACCGCCAATCGCTTTTGAATCGGCTCAAGGGCAACCTGTCGAACGGCGTGCCGACCATGCTGATCGACGCGTCCACCGACGCCGGGGTATTCGCCCGGACGCTGCTCAACGGGGAAGTCCCGCTCGGGAAGCTGCTCGGCTATTCCAGCTGGAATACCGTCGCGAACGCGACCGGCATCGCCCTCTCGCAGGGGATCTCCCGCTGTGCGTACCTGATGAACGTGCCGGAATCCACGGCGGAAGCGAACGAGGGCTTCCTGAAGAGCGTGACGTTCGGCTACATCAAGGACATCAGCTACAAGCTCTTCCACACGGATATTAACGGGATCGAGCGGGACGACTACACCTGTTCGGTGCCGCAGGTGCTGCGCGTACTCAACGGGAGCGGGATCGTCACGTCGCTTTCGCCTTACGCGGAGAGCGGACACGCGGAGGTGACGGTTTCCAATTTCCGTTACCCGTGGAACCGCACGTTTGAAATGACGTTTGACATACAGGTCGGCTGAGCGTTCGACCGGGAAGGGGAAAACATGATCGTCATCATCGCGGAAAAACCCAGTCTTGCGCGTAATATCGCTTCCGCGATCGGTCAGCTTCGCCGTCGGGACGGGTACCTCGAAGGGGAGGGGTATCTCGTCACATGGGCGTTCGGGCATCTGTTTTCCCTGTGCGACGTCGAAGAATATACCGGGGAGCAGGCGGGCGGTCGCTGGACGATGGAACACCTGCCCTGCTTCCCGGAGGAATTTCGGTTCACCCTGCGGAAGGGGGACGACAAAAAAACGGTTGACGCCGGGGTGCGGAAGCAGTTCGGCGTCATTTCCGCGTTATGCGGACGGGAGGACGTCGATACGATCGTCAACGCCGGGGACGCGGACCGCGAAGGGGAGATCATCGTGCGGCTCTGCATCTCGAACGCCGGGGACGCGTGCCGCGGCAAGGCGCTCAAGCGGCTCTGGCTCCCCGACCAGACCCCGCAGACCATCCGCGACGCGCTCGCGGACCTGCAGGACGAATCCGAATACGACCGTCTCGCCGACGAGGGCTTCGCCCGCACCTATATCGACTGGCTCTACGGCGTCAATCTGACCCGCTACGCCACGCTGCGGACCGGGCTTCTGCTGCGGGTGGGCAGGGTCATCGTACCGATCGTCAAGGCGATCTACGAGCGGGACCTCGCCATTCGCAATTTCGTCCCCGGGGTCTACCTTTCGCCGGTCAGCAAGGAATGCACGCACGGCGAGCCGGTCGAACTGGTTTCCAAGCAGAAATTCGAGCCGACGGACCGCACGAAGGCGGAGGAACTCTGCCGCAGGTACAACGAAGCCGGCGCGACCGTCAAGTCCGTCCGCCGCAAGAAGGAAAAACTCTCCCCGGGCAAGCTGTTCTCGCTCTCCAAATTGCAGAGCTTCCTCGGGAAGAAATACAAGATTTCCATGCAGGAGTCCCTCGACATCGTTCAGAAATTGTACGAGGAGGGCTACCTGACCTACCCCCGCACCAACTCGGAATACCTCGCCACGGCGGAAAAGGAGAAGGTCCGCAGGATCCTCGCGTCCTGCGAAAAACTCGGCTACCCGGTCCGCTTCAAGGACGGGAAAAACATCTTCGACGACAGCAAGATCGAGTCCCATTCCGCCCTGACGCCGACCTACAAGATCCCCGCGAAGGGCGTTTTGTCCGAGCGGCAGACGCTGGTGTATGCGGCGGTGTTCCGGCGGTTCATCGCGGTGTTCTGCGCCGAGGACTGCGTCGTCGAGCGGACGGAGATCGTTATTTCCGTCGGGGATCTGGAGGAATTTACCCTCAAAGGCACCGTCATGCGGGAAAAGGGCTGGACCAAATTCGACGAACGGACGCAGAAGGATCGGGAACTTCCTCCGCTCGAAAAGGGGGAAGCCGTCTGCATCGACTTCCGACCGGTCGAAAAGGAGACCTCCCCGCCCAAGCATTACACCATCGAGACCCTCAACAACTACCTCAAAAACCCGTTCCGCGAGGAAAAAGCGGCGGCGAAGGAGCGCGACGGGGCGGACGACGGCGACGCCGCGACGGGGGATGCCGACGACCGCGAGGAATATCGGGCGATCTTCGAGGGGCTTGAACTCGGTACGGAGGCGACCCGAACCGGCATCATCGACAACGCCCGAAAGAGCAACTATATCCAGCTGAAAAAGGACGTCTACACGATCCTGCCCGACGGGGAATTCCTCGTGAATTCGCTCGAGGAGCTGGGGATCGTGATGGACAAATATCGGACCAGCGAACTCGGCAGGGCGCTCAAGGACGTCTTTCACGGGGTCATGAGCGTGTCCGAGAGCGTCCGCCTTGCCGAGGAACGCATTTCTGCGGCGTTTTCGGCGTGTCCGGCGGACAGCGACACGGGGTATTTCGGCGAGGTCGTCGGTCCCTGCCCGCTTTGCGGCGGGGACGTGCGCCGTATGCGTGGATTTTACGGGTGCGCGAACTACCGCGAGGGCTGTAAATTCAGCGTCAATACGCATATCTGCGGGCGTGCGGTCCCGACGGACGCCCTGCGGAAACTGCTCGCGGGGGAGGCGACCGACGTGCTCGAGGGGTTCCGCTCGAAGAAAACCGGTCAGCCGTTTTCGGCGTCGCTCCGGCTGGACGAGAGCGGAAAAGCGGTGTTCGCTTTCCCCGACCGCCGTGAACCGAAGAAACAGAGCGTACCGGTCTGCCCGCTCTGCGGCAAGGCGATCGTCAAGGGAAAGACCGCCTACGGCTGTTCCGGCTGGAAAGACGGCTGCACGTTCCGCCTGCCGTTCGAGAAGGACGGGAAGCGGTTGACCGACCGCGAGGCGTTCGCGCTGCTCTCCGCCGCACGGGAAGGAGGTTCCGTATGAAACGGGAAGGATCCGGCGCTCCGGCGCTGTTTCCGCCCCCGCCGGGGGAAGCGGTGACTTCGCTCCTCGCGTGGTACCGTGCGAATGCGCGTGTCCTGCCGTGGCGGACGGAGATCACGCCGTATCGGGTCTGGATCTCGGAGATCATGCTCCAGCAGACCCGTGTGGAGGCGGTCAAGCCCTATTTTCAACGCTTTCTCGAAGCGTTCCCGGATATTCCGTCGCTCGCGGGCGCGGAGGACGCGAGACTGCTCAAGCTGTGGGAGGGGCTCGGCTATTACAGCCGTGCGCGGAACCTGAAGAAGGCGGCGTGCGTCCTGACCGAGCGGTACGGCGGGGAACTTCCCGCGGACGTCGCTGAACTGCGGAAACTGCCCGGCATCGGCAGTTATACGGCGGGCGCGATCGCGTCGATCGCGTTCGGCATC
>CANQVQ010000103.1 GCA_947627335.1 uncultured Clostridia bacterium
GGACGCCTCGTCCGCCCGGTCGGCGGAACAGAAAAGACGGGAAACGGGACCGTTGCGGAACCAATCGACGCAGCGAAAGGACACCCGACGCGTGCGCGACAAAAGCAGACTGCCCGAAGCCCGTCCCCTGCGGGAACGAGGTTCGGCAGACTTTTCGCGGGTCGCCGCCCTCTCCTTCGCCATGCGCTTCTCCCCTTTTCATTCGCCTTCCCCGGCGTCCTTCTTCAGCAGGTCCGGGCGCTTCCGACGGGTGCGTTCGAGCGATTGCTCCCGCTTCCAGCGCTCCTGCAAAGCGTGGTTGCCGTTGATCAGCACCTCCGGCACCTCCAGCCCCTCGAACACCCGCGGTCTGGTGTACTGCGGGTATTCCAGAAGTCCGTCCGAAAGGCTTTCCTTTTCATAGCATTCCCGGTTGGCGAGCACGCCGTCCTGCAAGCGGGCGACGCAGTCCACGACGATCGCCGCGGGCAGCTCCCCGCCGGTCAGCACATAATCCCCGACGGACAGTTCCTCGTCCACTTCCAGTTCCAGGATCCGTTCGTCGATCCCTTCGTAATGTCCGCACAGCAGGATCAGCCGGTCGTACGCGCAAAGCTCCCGGGCTTTTTGCTGGGTGAACAGTTCCCCCTGCGGGGACAGGTAGATGGTCCGCGTCCGACCCGCTTCCTGCGCCTTGACGGCGCGAATGCAATCGACGGCGGGCTGGCACATCATGACCATGCCGTATCCGCTGCCGTAGGGCGTGTCGTCCACGCGGCGGTGCTTGTCCGCCGTGTAGTCGCGGATGTCCGTACAGCGGATGTCCAGGATCCCGGCGCTCCGCGCACGTCCGACGATGCTCGACGAAAAAATCGCCTCCATCAGCTCCGGAAACAGGGTCAGCACGTCGAAACGCATCTCAGCCCTCCGTCCCCGGCGCGAAGCCGTCGATAAGGTTCACGCGGATCTCCTCGCCGGGTCTGACCGAAACGAGATACGCCGGCGCCGGCGGAAACAGGAACGTTTTTTCCCCGTCCCCGATCTCCCAAAGCACCCGACCTCCCCGTTCCTCGACGGAAAGCACCCGTCCGACCGTCCGTTCGGTCCGCAGGTCAAAAACCGGCGTCCCGATCAGGTCGTCGTTAAAGTAGCTTCCCGGCGGCAGCGGGACGTCCTCGCGGTCGAACCAAAGGGTCCGCCCGGTCAGCGAAGAAGCGGACGTGCGGTCCCCGTACCCCTTGAACACGACGGTCCCGAGGTGCGGGAGCCACTTTTCCACCTCCAGATACGCCTTTCCATCCGGGTCCAGATACAGTTTCCCGACCCCGGAAAGGAACTCCATGCTGTCACACCAGCAGGAGAAGCGCACTTCGCCTTTCAGCCCACGCGGCGCGTTCAGCCGCCCCGCTTCAAGGTACCGCTTCATCACAGAATATCGACGATGACCCGCTTATTTTCCCGGACCGCCTGCGCACGCATGACCGTGCGGATACTCCGGGCGATCCGTCCTTCCCGACCGATGACCCGACCGACGTCCTTCTTCGCGACGCGAAGCTCCAGCACGACCGTATCCCCGCTGACGCGTTCCTCGACGGAAACCTCCTCCGGATGCTCGACCAGACCCCGGACGAGGTCCAGAAGCATCTGTTTCATTCGATCACTCCGTTTTTCTTGAGCAGGCTGCGCACCGAATCCGTCGGCTGCGCACCGTTTGCGATCCACGTCTTGACCTTTTCGGCGTCGACCGTCACGGTGGACGGGTTGGTCATCGGGTTGTAGGTCCCGATCTCCTCGATGAACCGTCCGTCACGGGGCGCACGGGAATCCGCGACGACGATGCGGTAGTAGGGCGCCTTCTTTGCGCCGAGCCTTCTGAGTCTAATTTTTACTGCCATGGTTGTGTTTCCTCCGAATGGGTAGGGGATCCTCCCCTGTATGTTCATTTTCTTTTTTTCGTTTCTTGTTTTCAGCCGAACAGCCTGCCGAATCCGCCGAAGCCACGACCGCGTTTCTTTCCGCCGCCCATGAACTTCTTCATCATGTCCCGGGTCTGTTCGTACTGCTTGAGCAGGCGGTTGACCTCCTCGACCGAAGTCCCGCTGCCGGCGGCGACGCGCTTCTTGCGGGAGGAATTGAGGGATTGCGGATGGGTCCGCTCGTAGGGCGTCATGGAACGGATGATCGCTTCCGTGCGGGCGAGCGCCTTTTCGTCGATCTTCGCGTCCTTCAGCGCGCCGGGCTTGACGCCGGGCATCATGCCGAGCAGCTGCTCCATCGACCCCATGCCCTGCAATTGTTCAAGCTGGTCGAGGAAATCCTCGAGCGTGAACGACTGCTCCCGCAGCTTGCGCTCCATTTCGGCGGCTTTCTTTTCGTCTATCGCCGCTTCCGCCTTTTCGATCAGCGTCAGCACGTCCCCCATGCCGAGGATCCGCGACGCCATGCGGTCCGGGTAGAACGGCTCGAGCGCGTCCAGCTTTTCGCCGGTGCCGACGAATTTGATCGGCTTGCCGGTCACATACCGCACGGAGAGCGCGGCGCCGCCGCGGGTGTCGCCGTCGAGCTTGGTCAGGATCACGCCGGTGATGTCGAGCAGTTCGTTGAACCGCTCGGCGACGTTGACGGCGTCCTGCCCGGTCATCGCATCGACGACCAGCAGGATCTCGGTCGGTTCGACCGCCTCCCGCACCTGCTTGAGCTCCTCCATGAGCGCCTCGTCGACGTGCAGACGGCCCGCCGTATCGATCAGAACGGTATCGTAGCCGTATTTGACCGCGTACTTGACCGCTTCCTGCGCGGTCTTGGGCGGGCTTTGCGTCCCGCGCTCGAACACCGGCGCGCCGACCTGCTCCGCGACCACCTGCAATTGCCGGATCGCGGCGGGACGGTAGATGTCGCAGGCGACCAGCAGCGGGTTCTTGCCCTGCTTTTTGAGCATCTTCGCGAGTTTCGCCGTGTGGGTGGTCTTGCCCGAGCCCTGCAGCCCGCACATCAAAATCACCGTCGGCGGCTTGGGCGCGACCGCGAGCTTCGCGTTGCTCCCGCCCATGAGAGCGATCAGTTCCTCGTTGACGATCTTGACGATCTGCTGACCGGGCAGCAGGCTTTCCAGCACTTCCGACCCGACCGCACGTTCGGACACCTTGTTCACGAACGCCTTGACGACCTTGAAGTTGACGTCCGCTTCCAGCAGGGCGAGCTTGATCTCCCGCATTCCCGCCTTGACGTCCGCTTCGGTCAGCTTGCCTTTGTTGCGCAGTTTCTTAAACGCTTCGGACAGTTTCTCCGCCAAACTGGAAAACATCCGTGTGTCTCCTTCCTATCTTTCGTCCGTCAGGATCGCGGTCAGTTCCGCCGCGAGCGCACGGTCCTCCGCACGTTCGCTCCCGGAAAGCCGGTCGGCGACGGCGAACAGCTTTTCGCGCTTCTCCAGAAGCCCGATCGCCGCTTCCCACGCGAGCAGGTCGCTTTCCCCGCGACGGATCGCGTCGTGCACGGCTTGCCGCGTGATCCCCGCGTTTTCGGCGATCTCCGCGAGCGAAAGGTCCTCGGCGTAGTAGGCGTTCAGGACGTCCCGGCACCGCGCCGAGAGAGCGCCCCCATAGCAATCCAGCAGTCTGCAAAGCGTTTCCCGCCGATCCTCCATGTTCCCGCACGTCCCTTTCCCCGCCGAACGCGGACGGCATTCCGCCTCCCGGTCGCAAAAAGCGAGCCTGTAAAGGGAAATGCTTTACAGGCTTATTATACACATTTTTTTCCGCTTGTCAAGGGGTCTGACAGCTTTTTTGCGAAATTTTCATCTCGTACCGCCCGTTTTCGGCGCAAAGCAGCACGTCGCAGTCGGTCCCGACGCTCCCGTCGAGGATCCCGCCGCTCACCAGCTCCTCCGCCGCACGCACCGCCTGCCGCCGGACCTCCCGTGCGCCGCCCTGCGACGGCAGACGCGCCTGCGCGCAGGAGAGCGCCTGCGAAAGGAAGCTCTCGTCGAACCGCACGCCGATCCCCTTCTGGCGCAGCCGCTCCGCGAAACTGCGCACCCCGCTCCGGGCGACCTGTTCGAGCGCGTCGCGTCCGAGCGGACGGAACACCGCGAGTTCGTCGACGCGGTCCACCAGCTCCCGCGAAAGCAGCGCTTCCGCCCGCAGCCTCGCCGCGTTCCCCGCCGCATCGGGCGACGACGCGAACCCGATGCCGGACGCGCCCTCGCCGAGGTTGGCGGTCAGCACCACCGCCGCGTTGCGGAAACTGACGGTCAGCCCGGCGGAATCGGTCAGTTTGCCCTCGTCGAGGATCTGCAGCAGCAGCGCCCGCACCTCCGGGTGCGCCTTTTCCACCTCGTCGAACAGGATCAGCGAATACGGCTTGCGGCGGACGCGCTCGGTCAGGAATCCGCCCTCCCCGTAGCCGCTGTAGCCGGGCGGCGCACCGATCAGCTTGGAAACGCTGTGCGGCTCGGCGTACTCGGTCATATCCAGCCGCACGAAGGAATCCTTGCCGTAGAGCAGCTCGGCGAGCGCCTTGGCGCAGGCGGTCTTTCCCACGCCGGACGGACCGATCAGCAGGAAACTGCTCGCCGGCTTCTCCGATTCCCGCACGCCGGTCCCCGCACGCCGCAGGGCGGAACAGATCGCTTCGACCGCGCCGTCCTGCCCGAGGATGCGCTCCTTCAGCCCGCTCTCCAGCCGCCGCAGGCGCTCCGCCTCGCTGTCCTTGAGCGCCGTCAGCGGGATACCGGTCTTTTCCTGCGCCGACGCCGCGATGTCCTCCGCCGTCACCGCCGTCCCGCCCCGCCTTCGCTTGCAGGCCGCCGCCTCGTCGATCAGGTCGATGGCCTTATCCGGCAGGTAGCGGTCGCTGATATACCGCGCCGACAGCCGCACCGCGCTTTCGAGCGCCTCCGGCAGCAGCCGCACGCCGTGGAAGGTTTCGTACTTCTCCCGCAGACCGTTGAGGATCCGCAGGCACTCCTCCTCGGTCGGCTCCTCCACCGACACCCGCCGGAATCGCCGGTCGAGTGCAGCGTCCTTCTCGATGCAGCGTTTGTACTCCTTCTGCGTGGTCGCGCCGATAAGCTTGATCTCCCCGCGTGCGAGCGAGGGCTTGAGGATATTCGACGCGTCGATGGCGCCTTCCGCCGCCCCCGCGCCGACGATGGTATGCAGTTCGTCGATGAACAGGATCACGTCGTCCGCTTCCCGCGCTTCGGCGAGGATGCTCCGTATTTTCTCCTCAAATTCCCCGCGGTACTTGGTCCCCGCGACGATGGACGCGAGTTCCAGACTCATGATGCGCTTGCCGAGCAGGGGTTCCGGGACCCGCCCCTCCGCGATGCGTGCGGCGACCGATTCGACGATCGCCGTCTTTCCGACCCCCGCTTCCCCGACGAGGCAGGGGTTGTTCTTGGTGCGGCGGAGCAGAATGCTGATGATCTGCTCCTCCTCCTTTTCCCGCCCGACGACCGGGTCGGTGCGCCCGAACAGCGCCTTTTCGGTCAGGTTGACCGCGTTTTTGTCCAGCGTCGGCGTGCTTTTGCGCACCCGTTCGGCTTCGACGCGGCGGTCCGACCGTCCGTCCGCGCCGCGCCCGTAG